>JAFEBR010000756.1 GCA_018242565.1 Planctomycetota bacterium
ATTTGTCTGATATGCATTGTTCGTCGTGCAGCAACGAGTTGGCAAGAATCTCCGAGTTCCGCGCTGGACCGGTCACTCGATTATCCAGCCAGTTCCAGGCCTCGCGGTTCGCGTGAATCCACAACGGCACGTATGCATGTGTTGAATCTTGCTGAGTGAAACGGAAGCTCCGAAAGCGGCGATCGCTGGAGTGCCGAAAGGCATCGCGTGCCCAGTTTTTTGTTTTGCAAGGCAGTGGAAGACGACGAAACTGCCGTGTCTCCCGGAATTCGTTTCTGGGTTGAGCTGGCGTCTGCGGGCGATCAGGCGCGGGTTGTCTGCCCTCGACGAATCGCCATTCCACTGACGAAAGCCACCAGAGTCCACATGACGATGCTCGCCGGTTCGGGGACCGGAGGAGGCGGGTGGTGCGGTCCGAACTGGTGAAAGGTCTGAGAAATCTCGGTGATCGTCGCATTTGCGGCAGGGGTTGCAGAACGACCCACGGCGAGAACATTTGCATCCTTGATGATGTGTAGCGTTCGAGTTTGAGCGACTGCCGTGTTGACCGACGGCGTTGTCTCATTCGCATGCAGGGCAGCGGTGCTTGTGGGACCGATGATCGATTCATCCAGCAGTGAATGTCCGAGTCCCGTGTTCACAGCGGTGATGTCCAGCGCGACTTTGTCGATCCCACGGAGCGGATCGGTCACCGCCACATCGAACATGATCGTGAGGTCAGCCTGCGCCCGCTGGCCCGCCGCAGTCGTGGCAGCCTGCAGAGTGAAGTTGGTGAAGGTGATTTTGTAAAAATCGCCGGAAATCTCGCCTTGGACTTCGATCTGACTCGCTGTGGGCGCGGTCGCGGTGGCTCCCGGGCTGGCAAATGACGAGCGAGTGAGCACAAAGTCGGAGAATTGTTTATCCCCCAGCGTGATCGAATTCCCATGATCGATGATGTGTTGCAACGTTCCAAAGTCGATCGTCGCAGCGAGCGCGGATTTCGTGCACAGAATAACAAGCGCAACAAAAGCGCAGTGGAAACAGCGTAACATGACGTTCGTAGCGACTCTCTGCAGGAGAATTGTCCGAAACTGTCGGCTTCCTGCGACCGTCAGTTTCCGAGTGACTGATACCAACATACGTCGTTGGTCGCCTCAAAGCCCAGGCGGTTCAATCGAACTCTCATGCAAGTATTGGAGTCAGGTGTCGAAAATCAAGTGGTTTTTGTTCTATTCGGAAAAGAACTTGCCGGTCGCGGAGGGGCGTGTTCTTCAAGCCTGTTGATCGTCCGATATTGGAGCGGGGCGTATCGTTTATCCCAGTTTTGCCGTATGCGTGATCGACTGCCAGTGTTCACCAAAGCGACCAGGTTTTTGTGATCAGCACATAAGCACTGATCAGGGCATTCGTGGTGGCGTGGGCGACAATTGCATCGGCCAGGTGGCCTCGGCGAATTTGGGCCCAGGCGAAAAGCAGTCCGACCAACAGGCCGGCCAGCCAGCGTTCACCATGGAGACCGCCAAACACGGCAGACGAAATCAACACAGCCAGCCACGACCACTGAGTCCAGGGAACCTCCGTGAATTCGGCTGAAATCAGTCGGCGTAACAGATATCCGCGGAATGCCAGTTCCTCGGCGATCGGCACGGTCACGATTGAGCCCACCACTCGGATGGTCAGCCAGGTGATGGCCAGACCGGGGGACAGTGCCTCAAACGCGTCGACGGGCAACGCCTGGGAGTCTCGGGGGACGACAAGGCGTTCCAACCCCATCCAGAGTGCGAAGGCTACAATTCCCATAGCGAGGCCGCCCCATGAGCAGCGCCAGGAAAATGTTCGATATTCGTTTCGATAGAACCACAGCGTCAGCAGAGTTGCCAGGACACGGATTGGATACAGCACATCAAACCCGCTGCTAAAAGCCTGCGTGATCATCATCGAGGCGGTTAACGCCAAAAACGGCAGGAGATACACCGCCGTGGGATTGGCCATGGCCTGGGGCAGCGCCGGTTCGGCCGGTAATTGGGCCAATTCGTTCTGACGCAATTTCGACGCCAGGAATTTCCAGCGTGTGGTCAAGTACACGAAACCCAGGCTGACCGAGATGAACGCCAGCCAACCGGCCTGGGAATGGAATCCGCCGATCGCGACGTCCGGGTCGTACCAGGCCCCCAGGCAGATCAAGGCCACAATCCGCATCGTGTTGGCAAACCACATGATCAGCGTTGCGAATGGTACCAGCAGCAGCGCCCGCGGGAATTGCAGGTGTCGTCGCATCAGCCATAAATAGCCACCCAAGAAAAGCCAGATCAAGCCGATTCCCTGGGAGCCCGAGCATGAGTCTTCAATTCGGACCTGGTAATCAGACATCCCCACAATCCGGTGTTCGGCGTCCAGCACCGTCGTCGGGGAGATGCACCGCAGCACATAGTACACCTGCCACATGGCCCACTGACCCAATGTGCCGTTCCAGGCTCTTTCCGTGAGGCGAATTCCCAGGACGACCCAGCCCGCCAGCAGGCTGCATAAGAAAGTGATTCCGGCTCGTGGTTGCAGCGAATGCAACGCGGGAAGTGGAGTCAATGCTGCCAGCCAGAATCCCAGCCAGGCGATTCCCGTGGCGACCACGCCCAGCGCCGGTAGCGCACCGGCGGGAGAGATTCGTAGCTCCCGTTGTGGCGCAAGATTCAGCAGGGCAATCAGTGCCACCAGCGATGCACTGTGAACGGCCAGCAGAAATTTCGCGTTCGTTGGGCGCTCGAACTGAAATCGCTCTGCCAATTCTTTTCGTACAGAGAATCCCGTGAAGCCGAGTGCGCAGCCGACGATCAACCAGCGATACGGATGCCTCGACCACAGAAAAAAGTCAACAAACGCTGGCCAACGCTGATTCAGGTTATGCCAGTTTACTCCCAGACACAGGATGCCGATTTCAACCAGCAGAATCAGACCCAACGTGACGGCCCAGCGGAACCAGACTGCAGTTCCTGACCTCGTGTCAGACGGCAGGGAATTCGGTGGCGGGTCTCCTGCGGAGGGCACGTTCTGCAACATCCAACGGGTTCTGCGCCCGGTCGCGACCGGGGCTTGCTGAGACAGATTTTGAGTCAAGGAAATCGTAATGGGCCAAGGCTGAAAATGCGATGGCCACTGGACTTTCCAGTGGCCATCGCCGAACCGTTCATCGCTTCGCGCGATGATCACCGGTGCTCAGACGTTAGTGCGCCAGAACAGCCGACCTGCGATACCCCAGGATGACGGCGACTGATCCCATGAGCAGCGAAATAGCGCTCCACAGGGCATTCGCGTGGATCTCGGGGGCCGTGGCGGTCTGCTGGAACGACTGTTGGATCACGGAGATGTGTGCTGAAGAACTGCCGTTCGATTCGGCGGCTTCATTCCACACGGCGAGGACGTTAACATCCTTGACGATATGCAGCGTCTGAGCCGGGGGAGCAATCGGCGCACTGGTTGTCGATCCGGCCTCGGTATGCAGATTGCCATAGCCTGAAATCGTTTCATCCGAATACGCATGACCGGCACCGTCCGTCCAGCTGCCAGTAATGGTCTGGCCTACGCTGGTGATCTGGTGACCCGCGGCGGCCGTCACGTCAAATGAAATCGACAGATCGGCCTGTCCGATGTCGCCTGTTCCAAACGCATCACCGGTGAGGCTGAAACCCGAAAACGTGATGGAATACAGATTACCCGAATGCGACAACGTCACCGTGATATCGGCTGCGTTTGGATAAGATGCGACACCGTTCCCGGCCACGTTGGTCGATCCAGAGGTGCTGAAGTTCGAGTAAGTCTTGTCTCCATCGGTGATCGAATTCCCGTTGAGAATGATATCTTCCAGTGTGACCGCCGAGGCTGATTGGGCTCCCAGACTGATCAACGCCAGAAACGCCAGAACAAATCGCTTCATTGTTTACCTTTCTGAAACATGACTGTCGTTTTTGGCGACAGTTGGTCGTGAGTCATAAAAATCACGTTGGATTGGAGTGCGTTTGTAGGTCCCAGCCATTGCCTTTGGCGGGTCGAGGGGACGGTCTTGGCTCGGAGAGTTTGGAAGCTGCGTCGTCCAGATCGGAATTCTGCCTTGCCAGAGTGGGGAGAATCCCGGTGTCGTGTGGGGGCACAGTGCCGAGGTCCCGGGACTGCTTCCGTCCGGTCCGGCGGTGTCTCCCAGTTCATCGGACATGGTTGATGCCCAAGGGGCTTCGCCAGGCCAGGTCGGTTCTCCGTCATTGCAGGGAGGTTCTGAGCCTGGGGATGTCTCCGGTTGAGCGAGGTGTGTCATCCAATGTTCGGACAGCCACGTTTCCGGCAGGGGTGATGAACTGACTGTGATTGCTGTCGGTGAAAGTTCAGAAATGACGGCTGCCTCTGCCGGCGGCGCCTGCCCGTTGAATGCCAGGCAATACCACAGGCCGGCGATCATCGCCTGTCGGGAGATGGCTGCAGCACCGCAGTGCGAGCGCAGCTGCCTGCGACGGGGCGAATCTGCGTGCGGTGCGTCGACTGGCGTCGATTGTCGAAAGGGCTGATTTGGGGTTGCGGTCATTGTCGCGTTAGAGAAGAGAGTCGAGTTCGTCGGTTGTGAGGTAAGACGCTTTCACTCACTTCTGCGAATTCCTGATCGGTTGTTCGGAGTCCGGGTGGCTAGGCTGATTTGGGTCAGGGATGTCCCGACAGCCGCGAGTACTGAGGCAGGACTGCGAAACCGTCGGACATCCGAAACGTGTTGCACAACTTTTAGAGGCCTCGCACGTCGCTCGAAATCGGGGAATCCCGGCGAGCGCGTCGATCAGATCGGGGACACCCGTAGTGCCACCCAAAAAATAATCGGCCGGAAGTGGGCTGTCCCAACGGCCGCGTGCACCGTTCGCATGTCGGCTGGTATTTCATGCCGTATCCGAAGGTTGCCGATCACCGAGGCGGCCGGCTTCGGAGCAACTCCCGTTGATGTGACGCAGTCGATTGTCGTTTCAGGAGTTAGGATCCAAGGCGGTCCCCGCGTTCGTCATTCGGGGGATGCTGATTGCCGTTTCCTGCCGTCGTTTGCCTGCGATTTCTGGTGATGTGTCGATGCTCAATTCTCGGTCTTCTGCCGACCGCACTCTCTCCTGGCTTAACGTTGACACCGCCGGGGTCGGGGAATTCTGCATTTGTGAAAAAATTTAAGAATTCTGACTGCAAACGAATCTCCGTGGTCAAAAACTGGATTCGAGAATTTGCCACTGCGACACTTGGGAGACTGATGAGTCTCAATTGATGGCCGTCCTTAACAGGGCCGTGCGGCACGCCCTCTGCGTGCGTCGTCCGTTCCGGCGGCACCGGTTCAATTCGCCTGTCTCGTACGACGACCCGAGAGATCCAGCGCCCTCGCGATTCGTATTCTGTTCGCCGTTTTTGAGGACCGTTCGCGGCTCGATCTCACGGCAGGGTTGCGTGTTTTCCGCCGGCCCCTTCAGTTGTAGACGAATGCTTCGCTTGGGCTTCGTGTTGACTTTTCTGGCGCGATCGTAGTCACTGTTGAACCCCCATCGTGTCCGGCCTGAAATGTATGGCTCGTCATTACTTCAGCCGTTTCGAGCCCTGACCCCAGAACAACTTCGGTCGGTCATCAACCCAGAACGCGCCGCAAATTGCCGTTGAGATTCTCGACACTCGGTGTCGCTCTCAACCGGATACCATTCTGGAAACAAGGGCCCTCGATGGCGGATGGCCAGGATCACGGCTTACGGCGCGGTTCTGTCACAGGGCGGTTCCTGATGCCCGCTGTGTCCAGTTCGGGAGGCGGGCCGCGTGAGAATGTTTCCGCCAAGTGTGCCGGACTGTCGTCACTCTTCTGCCTTTTTCGATGGCAGGCGTTTCCTCGCCATTCAGCTCAATGGAATAATGCGGCCAATCAATAATTTCCGATGTCGCCATCGGCTGGGCCTGATATCCGGTGGGGTGAAGGGGGCGCTGGCCAATCTTTATCCGTTGGGGAGTGGTGATGAGGATCGTTTGCTGCCAATCAATGCAAAATGGCCACTGGACTTCTCCAGTGGCCATTTCAATGTTCATACGAGTTAACGGACTTTGTACCGCGAACGCACTTCGCGATCAGGCAGCGTTCACAGCAAATTTTTTGCGGCCGAAGAGAACAGCGACCGATCCCAGCAGCAGCGATACCGCGCTGACCAGCAGGTTCGCGTTAATTTCGGGCGCGTTGTCGACAACTTGATGGAATGACTGCTGCACGACGGAGATATGGGCCGTCGAATCGCCGCCATTATATTCAGCGAGCACGTTCACGTCTTTGGAAATGTGCAGAGTCTTCAGCGGGGGAGTGACATTCATCGTGCTGGACGTTCCCGCATTGGTGGTCATGGTCCCAACACCGGTTACAGTTTCTTCTGAGTACGCATGGCCACGATTCGCGGTCCAACTGCCCGTCACAGATTGATCTACCGACGCGATTTTGAATCCCGGTCCGGCGGTCACGTTGAAACTGATCGCCATGTTCGCTTCGGCAGAATCTCCAGGGAGGAACGCATCAGCGGTCAGGCTGAAGCCGGAAAATGTGACGTAGTAATCCGGACCCGTATTCGAAAATGTGACGGTAATCTCTGAGGCGGTCGGGGCAGACGCAGTCCCTGCCAAACCGTTCTCAATCGTCGACCGCGAGTACACGAAGTTCGAAAAGGTCTTGTCGCCGAAAACAACCGAGTTGCCGTCATCGATGATGTCTTGCAGCGTTGTCGCCGATGCGACTTGGGCACCCAGGGCAACCATTGCCAGGAGTGGTAAGAGAACTCTCTTCATTGAAAAAAACCTTTCTGTCGATGGAACCAAACAAGGGCCCGGGCGGATTATACGCAAGGAATCTGGCATTTACAACCATTCCATTTCGATCTTTCACGAAATTCTGTTCGTCGGTTTCAAATTCTGTTGTGGCTGTAAGTCGTCTTATTTCTGGGGTTTATGGCTTCCTGCTGCGTTTCATCAAATTTCACCGATACCCGCCCCCTGTCAATTCCAGACATTTCGACACGTGACTCGACAAGAAGGAGAAAGTATTTTTCAGGTGCATGTGTTGTGCCGCTGGCACGGTTTTTTGAGGCGGCTTGTATTTATGGAGTCTTTTTTGCCTCGGGAACTTTCCGATCGATCGGATCGCCATGGCCTTCGTACTGGCAGCCTGCCAGAGGAGTTCCCGGCGAGGAAAGCGTGGACTGCCATCAGGTTGGATCGCTGATTTAAACACTTCGGCACGGCCGGCGCTGTGCTGAATCGAATGCAACGCGGTTGTCAAATCCATTCCCCCAGCATCGGTTCATCCGGGGCTGGCAATACGCCCGTCAAACAGGCAGGCCTGCTTCAGATCCACCGTGGCTTGACGACGTGGCCCGTTGTTATTCCAGACTGGCTTCGCGAAAAGCCAGGACGTCCATCCCGGTGCTCAGGGTTCCGTAACCGTGTTTCTCGAGGAGCGCGACCGATGACGACCGGTCGGCATTCGACAACAGGTACTGCTCGTAATGCACTAATGCGGGTTTGAGTCGATCAAATGGAAACATGCGCAGGATTTCTGCGTCAAATCCTTCGACATCGATTTGCAGCAGATCGATCCGTTGAATCTGGTGCTTTGTCAGCAGAGATTCGAGGCGCGCGGTCGGAACCTGAATCTCCTGAATTTCCGAATCGGAAACGTGGCGCCTCACAAATCGTCGATCAAACGAGGCAACCACATCCAATCCCGCAGTTGTGTACAAAGTCGCCGTGCCATCTTGTCGGTCAATGGCGCAGTTCTCGAAGATCAACCCGGGCTGGTCGGAGTAATTCGCCACAAGTTTTTGAAACGGAACTGGCTGCGGTTCGACCAGAATTCCCCGAAACTGATATCGCCGGATGAAGTCGGCCAGCGGATCACCCCGCACACCATCGTTGGCCCCGATTTGCAGGAAAAATGGGTTCGGCCGAACGGCGACCAGCAAGCGGATGAAGGCCGACATCAGATTCAGCGTCGGCGGAGTGGTGACACGTTCCAGCCGATACCCAAACCGTTTGAACAACGATTGAACCAGAAACCTGAATCGGACGCTTGTCATGGCTGCACCTTTTTTTGACCAGTCGACGCGGCAACCTATCAGTCACGATAATGGATTTCAAGCTGGATGAGTTTGAGATTCCCCAGGGCACCGGCTTGATCGCCGGCTATGGAACATCAGACAAGTGCTTCAGTTCAATGTCGCGTACAGGGTGATTGTCTGCTCGCCGTCGCACCGGAGGGCCTCTTCCAAGCTGAGTCGCTGCATGGGTGGGAACGATTTGTTTTGGTAGTGTTTTGTCTGCCAATACCTGCATTCCGTTGAGTCAGGTCGCGGCAGTAAATACAGAACTCTCGGCCGCATTTGCTGCAAACCAGCACGCCGTGTGGCGACTGACGACGGTCTCCATGGGCAGTTGTGCGGGTTTCAATGCACCCTGATGGCCAGTGCGTGATGTTCCAATTTGAGCCGTTGGGCGGCTGCGACCAGTTTCGGCCAGGCCATGAGCAATTCGCCGAACTGATAGACCAGCCGACGCGCTAATTCGAGGGCCATTTCGGCTGTGCGTCCGCGCTGTAAGTCGACCGGTACATGGTAGTCCGGCCGTTCCTGGGCTTCGCGGACCAATTTCAGGTAGTGGCGAACATCGTTGACCCAGTATTCCGGTCGATACTCGTTCTCCGCCAGGCATTCCGTCATCTCGGCTTCCAACCTGCGATTCCCTTGTTGGACTGCCTGTCGGACGTAGTGGCCGAATTCTCGTGCCGGGTGTCGACTGATTTCCTGCAGATACTCTCCCAAACCCTGCAGACGCTGCTCGGGCGTTTGGCAGGGGACTGGCCGGGGCTCGGAACGAATGAGTTCAATGACCATACGCGCGACATCGATGCCGCTCGCGGTGCGGAACATTTCGCCGGGCCAAAATCGTCGAATTTCCAGCGGAGAGTGTTCGAACAGGCCCGGGATGTAACCGAAAAACCGGTCCGGCAGGCAGGATCGAAGCACGGCCCCCAGTAATAGATCTTCTCCACGCTGCACAGGAAAATACGGCGGCAACAATTCGCGATTGTCCAGGCTGGCAGAACAGCCGAGAAAATACATGCTTTCACTGATTGTGGGCGCTGTAAAGGTCCGTACGACATGTCGGCTGGCGATCGCTGCCTGGTAGGCTTCCGGTGTGCGCACCAACTGGCGATGCGCGGCACCGCGTAACAGTAAGGATCCCATGGGGACGCCCCAATATCCGAAAGGCGCGCCCCAGGCGCAGTCGCCAAGGAAGCCGCTCTGGACAATCGCGATGCGACCGCGTTGAGATTGCACGCTTTCCAATAGAGAGTCAACCCGACCATAAGGAGCCGTGGCGTATTCCCCGCCCGACTCTGCGACGAGTTCAGGCAGCGCTTTGCCCAACAGGATTTCATGTCCGGCCAGCAGGTTGAAAGGCTCTCGGATCACTGAGCGTTCGGCCGCGATGGCATCTGGAAAAATCCAGGTTTCTGCGGGGTCGGCCGCCCCGGAAAAAGTCAGTTTGCCTGAGGGGGCCGGAAATCGACGGGTTTCTCCCAAGGTGTCATCGTCGGCCGTCAGGATGAACTCCCCTGCCGTTTCGAGAAGGATCGCGTTGCGATTCGCGCCGATGAAATTGTCACAGTCGGGAGTTCCAAAAAGGGCGAATTCGACCACGTGCGACGGAATTCCGGATTCCTCGGCCAACTGCCGGGCAAATTGACGTTTTTCGTCTGCTCCGGCGTAACGAATTCCGATGTCGTGTTCGCGGCCGAACTTTTGCAGGAACTGCCGAGTGTTGGCACGCTTTGCCGCATCTCGCGAATCGTCAGCGACCAAGATTTCCAGCGTCCGCTGGTAGGCTCGAAAATTCGTCAGGTAACTTTGCAGGCATCTCTGTAGCGAAGACAGGCGGTCTCGGGTCGGAACGGCCAGACAGGTGATTTGCGCGGCACCGGATCCGACAGGTTTCTGGCCAGCCTGAGTGGTTTGTGTTCGACCGGCACTCGGAGTCATGACCGACTGCCGCGGCGTATCTTCCCTGACGACGGGGCCAGTTACCTGCTTAACTGTGGAATCAACCGCGGTTGGCTGCGCCTCCGCGGAGTCGTCTTCATCGAGTACGGCGAGACTCGCTTGCCCGGCAATTGTGGGAAACTCAAAGAATTCGGGAAACGAGATCACCAGCCCCAATTCCTGTTCGACTCGCGACATGATCTGGGTCATTTGCAGCGAATTTCCCCCGAGGGCGAAAAACGGATCGGTCACGCCCAGATCGTGGATCCCCAGAACGGCCACCCAGATTCGCTGCAGCTCTTGTTCAATTTCATTCCGTGGCCAGACCGGCTCCGTATTCAATCGACGTTGGGGGCGATTCTTCGATTCGATGCTCCGCAGGACCTGCTGACTGTCGTAGAGAGTTTCGGCAATCCTTTTGATGCGTTCTGTTGTCGAATGTGCGGAGTTCGCTCTCTTTGATTCCGTTGCCGTTGGTGCCGGTCGAGGTGGTTCGGTTGTCCGTGAAGGCGCTGTCGGGACAATCTCCTGCACGTTGAGATTCCGCAGAGCAGCACCAGGAAATCGGTAGACGACGCTGCCCCCTGCCTCCTCTCGGAAACTCGGGCCAATCTGCTCCAGAAACAGATGAGCGGGTTCATTCTTCGCCGTCGCCACGAACGAAACCGCGACGAATTCGAGTCCCCGCTCCTGTGCGAGTTCACCCAGAAAGCGAAGGATTCGATGCTCCACGCCACGACCCAGCGCCCGGCAGCTCAAGAGGA
>JAFEBR010000757.1 GCA_018242565.1 Planctomycetota bacterium
ACCTGCTCGACCAGGCCATCGGCGGCCGAACTGAAGGCCCCGTGTTCCTCTGCCCATCGGGCCGGGCGTGGCGGGTCGAGAACCTCAGCCGGACGTATTCGCGGCTGCGGGATCAGGCCGGTTTGCCGAAAGACCTCGTTCTGTATCTGGCCCGCCACGAGTGCGGGACGAAGATCTGCCGGGAAAAGGGGATCGAATACGCCCGGCGGCTGCTGGGGCACACGAACATCTCGACAACCCAACGATACATGCATTTGGACGACTCGGAGTTGGCGGACGCCCAGGATCTGATAGAATGATGGGCTGGAAGTGAGTCCTATTCATTCCGACAGCCGGGGTCGACAAACTGGCGGCATGGCCACAATCCCAGTTGGTCGGATGAGGGCCGCTCTCATTCAGTAGATTCTTCTTCCCGGTGGATGCAATGGCCGCATGGATTAAGATCGTCGTCGCCACGCGGCGTCTGCCCTGCGCAAGGATCAGCATGATTTCCATTCGACGGGTTTCTGCAATCGCGTTCGCCTCAGCGCTCTGTGGACTGGCCACTGCTCATGCAACCGAGGAAATCGAAATCGAATCGCCAGCGCCCGACGCTGTGTATCTTTCGACTTCCGATATTGTCCTGGTCGGCCATTGCCAGTCGTTTGGCAGTCAGGGTACGGCCAAGATTCTCCTTGCCAAGAACAACGCGCAGTATGCGAAGGAAAGTTTTAAGACCGGGACCCGCGAAGAAAACGGAAGATGGGCCTGTTGGATCGTGTCTCCTGAACGTCGCGGTTGGATTCCCAACGCCCGCCTTGCGGAGATCACAATCGCTGGCCGAACGGTCGACATTCCGATCAAAATCGTTCCCGATCTGTTGGGCGATGGGACTCCCCTGCAGGCCCCGGCGACCGCTGTCGATTCGGACGAGTATTCGAAGCTGCCTGCCGTCAAATTCGAGACGGTGTCGTTTCGCGATTCCGAAGACAGCCCGTCGAAATTGGTATCTGAGGTGAAGGTGACGGACAGCGCCATCCTTGTCGACGGCATGGACGAATTTGCCGTGGAGGGAACATTACGATCTCCAAAATCGGACGCCCAGCCATCTCGTGAGATCATTCTCAGGTTGACAGAATCTCCAGCCGGCGCGGGCGATGGAAAGAAGGCCAAGGTCATCGTGGCGGAATCGCTGGCGCTATTTGAACCGAACGACGACCGGACCCTGTTTCGATACCGGACGGTTTTGCGGGCCCCGAACCGGCCCGGAAAATTGACGCTCGAAGCGACCTATCGCCGGCAGAGGATCGCCACGGCGGTCATTGAAGTTCGCCCGACGGCCGCTGAGGAGTCCCCTAAAGGATGGGTGGTCGAGTATCCCCCGCCGAATGCAGTCTATTCGACGATTTCCGACATCGTCGTCGCTGGTCGGGGAGGGCCGGCTCCGATGTCGTTCGCCGTCTACATGCTTGATGCAGACAACGTTGTTCGGCAAAGTGCCGGGGCCACAACCGGAGGGCGGTTGGAAGATGGCGCGTGGTCCACCCGGCTTCGGCTTCCGGGTGGAACCGTTTGGCGTGTCGACAAATACGAGATGGAATTCCTCCCGGTTTATGGCCGCCAGATCGTTTTCCCGGTTCAGGTCGTCGCCGGTCCAAAAAAGCCGGATCCTTCGCTTGAAAAGCCAACCAACATCGGAGGCGAGGACTACGACGCTTTGCCGTGCCTCAAACTGGCGGACGTCATTCTGTCGACCCCTGATAACGCCACGCCGAACGTGACGGCGAGAAAAGAGGCGCGCGACGTGACATTCAAAATTCGAGCTGGGGCAGAGTTTGCCTGTGAAGGCGACCTTACATTTCAGGAGGACGGGGCGTTTTATCCGTCCAACGTCATTCTGCGGTTGACAGAGTCGACAGCGCGAGAGGGCCGGAATCCCGCCGATCCCAAAGTGACCGTGGGGGAGACCATTTCGAAATACAACGTCATTGAGCAGGCGGGACGACGGTATCCATTCCGTTCGGTACTGCAGGCGCCCAACGCACCCGGAAAGCTGACGCTCGACGCCTTCTACCGAAAAACAGTGATTGCGACGGCGACGATTGAAATCGTCCCCCCCACTGAGAAGTAGATTCGATTCCGACGCTCGGAGTTGGCGGATGCCCCGTTCCTGATATTAGGGCGGGTAGGGAGTGAGTGCTACTTAACCGGACAGATTCTGGTCACCGGGGGAGTCGGGATGATGGCAGAATTTCCTGTAATGTCCGGCGCTGACGGTCATTTCGCTCCGGCAGATATGACCTGTCTCAAGTGCCACCGCTCGCTTGAACATGGCGGAGTCACGTCCTTCGTGTATTTGTCTGGTGGGGCAATGCTCATGTCCGAAAACCGCACAACGGGACATGCCGACGATCGGCTATCGGGATTTCTTTCCATAGGAAGCTGGAGCGAACGCGAAATGGACCGCGGGCCGGCTCTCATCGACATAATCACGAATTTGACCGGCGGGCAGTTCTCAATCCAATGGTGTTCAGTCGATTGCATGCGGCAATGGCTGCTCGGCGTATTGGCGGAGATCGAGCGGCGGGCATGAACACGGTGGTCCGAATTGCGGCAAGACAACCAGGCATGTGTTCACAATTCACTATCCCATGGATTGCCCGC
>JAFEBR010000758.1 GCA_018242565.1 Planctomycetota bacterium
TCGCCAGTGTGCGCTTGGGAATTTGGACAGGTGATAGTAAGGAGAAGCTCAGTGCTGATCTCTTGCGAATTACCCGAATACCGATGCCAGGGCATTCTGGGCCACCGATGGGTAAATGTGGCGGTATCTTCGTCTCTGTGCCTCTGTTTGATGGCCAACGAATTCGTCGATGAGTCGCTGGTCGACGGCCTTGTTTGCGAGGGCGGAGATGAAGCTGTGCCGAAGCACATGAAATCCGGCGATCACTTTCCATTTGCCTTTTCCTAAAGCTCGGCAAAAGTGGTCATACGCCTTTCCGCGATTCAATTGACTTCCGGATCCGCTCTTTCCGGGCCGCACCGTGCCGTTCCTTGACAAATCTTCCTGGCAGAATAGGAAGGGACCGCCCGGATGCTCGGCAATCCAATCCTTCAGCACTCCTTCCAGGAATGGTGTCAGCGGAACTCGACGAGTCGTGTTCTTACCCTGGACTCGCTTCTTCTCGTGGATCGTAATCCGCTTGGCGGCGAAATCCACGTCCGTGACACGGGCGCGGAGCATTTCGGAGCGCCGCGCCCCGGTATGTGCGACAAAGCAGACGGCGGGGTAAAGGAACGATTGAAGCGAATGCTGTTTGATGTGTTTCAGAAATGCCGAAACTTCATCGACTGTCAAATAAAGTGAGTGCCAGAGATCGGCGATCTCGGCCTCGGTCAACCCGCCGACTGCGACGAGCCGTTCGATTTCCTTCCGTGTCATGAAGGGAGGTTTTTCGTCCGTTCGCGGATACCGCAGCCCGTCATTTGGCAACAATCCGGCAACAAGTCCGTGCCGTTCGGCCCAGCGCCAAGCCGTGCGGAGTGTCTGGATTTCTTTTTTGATCGTGGTGGCAGAAAGCTTTCTGCCATTCTTGCCTTCGGCCTTCGACCGTTTGTTGACGTATTCCTGCAGGTCGGCGAGGGTCAGCGACGAAATGGCGAAACTGGAGCCCAGCACATTTTCAAAGTGGCGGAAATGAGTACGGACGCAATCCAACGTGGTGCGTTCCAGTGCCTCCCGGTTGGCTTCGAGATATTTGGCCTTGAGACTCGAAAGCTTGACGTTCTTGATTTCCGGAGTTTCAGGGGCGAGCGGACGGCCGTCGAATTTCAGGTATTCAACGATTGTCATGCCAGGCGGAATGACCGCCAAACGCTGCGAAAGTCGGAGCAGGAACAGATTGACTTGGCCAAGTTTTGCCTCGGCTTCCGCCGATTCGACCGCGCCAATGGAAAAATTGAATTGCCGGCCCTGATAGCGGAAAAGAATTCGGTAATTCCCTTCCCGTTCTTGCAGCGTGGCCATTGTGGCTCCAACGCCACCGCAATGCTGTTGCCATTTTGTTGCCAATTAGCAGGCATCTTCGTGTGCTCGCGGTGTCGATTTACCGCAATTATCCGCACAAAATCGCCAAAAGGCAAGAGCTACCGGGCTAGGATTCGAACCTAGACAAACAGGACCAAAACCTGTTGTGCTACCGTTACACTACCCGGTAAAACCGTGGCGAATCTTATTCCAACACGGCTTGGCGGGCAAGCCGTAAGCTGGCACTGGCAAACGATTTTTTACCAACCGCTCTCCAGCCACCAACCGCCAGCCACCAATTCCTGTCGCCCTCCCCCCGCCAGCCCCCCTGCTCCGTCATAAACGGCAGCAAATGCCGTCCGTCTCCCGGCCGACGCCCAGAACGCCGGACCAAAGCGCTTCTGCTCCCCTGAAATCGCGGGTCCACCACCACTCCCGGGGCCGCCGCCACCGCACGGCCCAGCCCCTCGATCCGCGCCGATTCGACTTCCACCTTCCCCGCAGCAAGGCATCGCCCGGCTGAATCCACTGCCACATCGTTTTCCCCACCACAAACGTCCGCAGGCCGGCAGGCCCACGGCAAAAGCCACTCAAGCCTCTGTAAGACAACTCCAAAAGCGGTTCGGTTCGGCAAATCGCGCCGACCACCGCCACCGCGGAAAATCGGCAGGCCCCGCACAAGTTCTCCCGCGCGAGTTGTCGGGCATGACACACGTTTCCCCGACACCCCCCGCCCCCCCCCCCCCCCCCCCACCCCCCCCCCCCCCCCCCCCCCCGGCCCCTGCTGTGGAAACGAACTGTCCGTCGGCACCGTGGCCTCCGTCCTCGACAAGGCCGCATGGGCGATCGGCCACAAGCCAATTCACTTCAACGACTTAGAACACGCCCCCAGTTCTTTCCCGAAAAAATCGCAAAAATCATCTGGTTTTCCCGAACCTTTTCCAAGAAAATGTCGTCTTAGGCGAAGAAGAGACTCTAGAGTCTCCCCGAGAAAGAGAGCGTTGTTAAGACTTCTTGGCCCTGTTTCAGGGCCAGACGCCAGGAAAGGCGTCCCTTTCTGATCCGTTTTTTGTGACTGCGGTAATCGCAGGAGGTGTTCCGATGATTTCGACCAGCCAAAACCGAGTTGCGGTGAATCAGGCCCAAGCCGTGAATGCTCGCGGACAGGTTCTGTCGGCTGTTGTCGTGCATCAACGCCTCTATGCGATGCGACCGCATACGATGACGCGTAGAACACGGCTCCCCCTGGGTACTGCGAGGATGTTTGGGGATTCCAAACGTCTGCAGTTTCCCGATCGGCCTAAACAGCCGGTCTGCGGTGATGCAGGTACGTCCCTGCACCCCCGCCTGTGGGCGAGCCTTGTGTTGAGCAAGGCCAGCCGCGGCTAATCCGCCGCAATCGCGTACGTTCGTCATCTGATGGAATCTGACAGGCCCCGGCACTGGAAGCCGGTCTTGTCGATCCGAGTTACCTGCCTGTGGTCCCGTGTGCGTTTCTTGCAGAACGCCAGGACCAACGGCCCCGGTCATTCGCGAGCCCTGCTGCCATCAGCTCACAAGTCACAAAAACCGCAATGACGGCCCCGACCGTCATTCGTTGTCAGCCGGATGGGCATCTCGTTTCCCGCGGGAAACGCCACCCCGGCTGTAAAGGATCAGTCATGACCGAGATCGAAACGGAATCGGAGTTGATCAGCCTGGTTTACCTGGCCCAGGCGGGGGACCGCGAGGCGTTCGACCAGTTGGTTCGGCGAATGGAACCGATGGTGTTCGCCATCGTGATGCGTCGGTTGCGGAACCGGACCGAGGCGGTCGAAGTCTCGCAGGACGTCTTCATTCAGGTGTTGCGGAAACTGCCGCAGTTGCGTGAACCCGAGCGGTTCGCTGGCTGGTTGCGGAAGATCGCCGTGCGGCTGGCAATCAACCGGGCCGTGCGGCGTCCGCGCGAGGTGCTCGACGACAACACCGTCCTGGGTGTGATGCGAGCCGAGACGCTGAACCCGTTTGAAAGCGTGCTCGCTTCGGAAAACGCGGCCTGCCTGCGGGAGTGCATCGCCCGTCTGCACGATCTCGATCGTCGGACGCTGGTGGCGTTCTACTTCGAAGGCCGGTCGCTGCAGGAGATGAGTGCGGAATTCGACAGCCCCGTGGGGACGATCAAGCGGCGTTTGCATACCGCGCGTAACCGACTCCGCGACAAGCTGAACGACCTGCAACTGGTCGGGTGACTGATCGGCATCCGAGTCAGGCTCGGCGGCGACGCGCCTTGGTGCGCGTCGCCGTTTTTTTTACATCCCCTGCCCCCCCGGATACCCAGCCAGAAGTCCGGGCTTTGTTGCCCGTGTGCTGCAGGCCCCACGTCTACGGCTTCCCCTCGACTTTTCGAGGCGTCGCGGGCACTTTGGCTTTCACGCAACGAAAGCCCACGGCGTCATCCTGGGCGTCGTCGGCGATCGATCGGCGAGCCGCGCTGCGCAACAGGTCGTAGCGGTCTTTCCACGAGCCACCCCGGATGACTTTTTTGTGCGTTTCGGGGCCGGTCCAACTATGGCCATCAGTCGGCGCCCCTGCATACGAGTCGTGCCAGTCATCGCTGACGAATTCCCACAGGTAGCCATGGAAGTCGTACAGGCCCCAGGCGTTGGGCTTCTTGGCGCCCACGGGGGGATCATTCCCGGCGGCGTTCCCCGTGTGCCACCCATACACATCGAGCAGGCTGGCTTTCGGAGCAACATCTCCGTCTTTCACCGCCGAGTCACCGAAGCTGTACGCGGTTTTCGTGCCGGCCCGGCAGCAGTATTCCCACTCGGCCTCGCTCGGCAGGCGAATTTCTTCGTCGGCGGCCAGCAATTGAGCCTCGCGCAACAGGGTGGTGGCCCGGGTACAAAACGCGACCGCGTCGTGGTACGAAAACATTTCCGCCGAGTTGCGTTTGCCTTTCCACTTGCTGGGGTTGGCCCCCATGACGGCTTCGTACAGATTCTGCGGAACTTCGTACTTCGCCATGGCGAAGGTGTGTTTGAAGGTCACCGTATGCGCGGGGGCTTCGGTGTCGGCCCCGGCTGCGGTCCCCATCAGAAACGATTGCGGAAAATCCCCCTGGCCGGGAGTGATCGCCACGAATTCCGCATGGAACGTTTTGAGCAGATCGCGCAACTCGGGGTTTTCCGCCCGCACGGCGGCCGGCGCACCGCAGAGAATCATCGCCGCCAGCAGCGAGCCAGCCGACGTCCACAACCGACAAGACATTCGTCGCATAAATTCCCCTTTGAATGAAGACCTCACCGGAACCGGAACCGCCGCAGTCTGGCATCTTAAACCGAAACCGTGCCGGTCGAAAGCAAGGCCCCGGGCCAGATCCCGCCGCGACGGAATCAGGAGCCCAAGGTTCCCTTCTGCCGCGCGTGCTGTTCTTCTGGGGCCTTCAAAAGCAATCGTTCTGGGGGCGGGGATGAAACGCGAATGCCGCCCGAGTCGACCGCCGTCTCGCAACCGGGTTCCCCAATCACTCCCGCGGCAGAGCGCGTCCGCCGCAGGCGGATTCACCGCGGAATTCCATCTCCCGAGGCGGCCTTGGCTCTGGACAGCCGGTTGCGGACGATTTTTCTTGGGAACGTTTCAAAAACCGCCTGAAAAACGACAATTCTCTGGGTTGCATCAAACGCGAGTGCCGCCTAAAATGCCGCCTCAGTTAACAAAATTCCCCGATAGCTCAATCGGTAGAGCGAGCGGCTGTTAACCGCTAGGTTCTAGGTTCGAGTCCTAGTCGGGGAGCTTGATAGTGGGCAGCGAAACTACCGCACCCACGGGTTAACGCAAAACGCCGAGAGTTCACGCTCTCGGCGTTTTTGCATTTCATCCTTGTGCCACGGGATTTACGTCGATTTCGACGCGGGCCAAAAAGTCTCTGGTTCGCAAGAGAGTCTCGGGGTCCCGAGGCGGAAAGCCGGTTTCCGGGTCGCACCCCGAGATTTTGGGCCAAAACTCTCTTTGTCTCTGGTTGACAACCCCCTCCAGGTTAACGACCGATTCCGACTCGGGTGCCCGAGACGGAATGGTTTCGAACTCAAGCCTCGGCGCGCTGTGATTCCAGATCATTATCCCACGGCGAGTCGCTCGATTTCACTTCCTGCACCCGACTCCCGCCCGATAAAATTCTGGCATGAGCGACAATTTGAAAGAGCCCGGCAAGAAGTTGAGTCCATTGCAAATCGCCGTTCTGGATGTCATCCAAGCCAACGACGCAAAATTTAGCTGGTATCAA
>JAFEBR010000075.1 GCA_018242565.1 Planctomycetota bacterium
ACTTTTTGTCCGGAGAATCATCGTGACCGAAAATGAACTCGCGCCGCATGCGACTGTTGCTCGCGGGACGGGTTGGGGCGAGGTGCGGTCTGTTCGGGGCTTCTTGGGCCGAGTCGATCGGCGGATTCATCCCCTGTTGGGGAGCCACCCGGAAACCGCCGGGATAAGCCCGGGCGGCTCGCTGGCGGTTGATGTGCGGTTGATGTGCGGGGTCAGCCCACAGGTCAATCGACTCCCGCCAGCGAATCTCGGTCGTGTCGTTGGCCTTACGTACCACGTCGGAGAATTCGCAAAACGGAATTCTTTGGCAAATGCCGCGGGAAATGCAAAAACCGTAGTAGTAACTTCAGCCGCCTCGGAACGTGACGTGGCGGCAACCGAGCGTCCACCCGCAAATCGATCTCGGTCAGAGGTTGAAACCCCCAAGGTGACGCGGCGGTTGAGGGAGCGCTCCATCACGCCTCGGCTCAAGCCAAGGCGACAATGTCGCAATAACAGGACGTGCCGTCCCGACGCGCGGGAGCGGTCGAGGCCACGCCACGCGGTGTTGGCGGTGTAGCCGTCAGGCCACGATCTCGCGAACAATCTTGCCGGCGACATCGGTGAGACGGAACGGTCGGCCGTGGTGCTCGAACGTGAGGCGCTCATGGTCGAGACCCAGCAAATGCAGGATCGTGGCATGCAGATCGTTGATGTGGACTTTTCCGTCCACCGCGTGATAGGCAAAGTCATCGGTGACGCCGTGCGCGATCCCGCCTTTGACTCCACCTCCGGCCAGCCACATCGTAAATCCGTGGGGATTGTGTTCACGACCGTCGCCGAACTGGGCATGCGGCGTGCGACCGAACTCGCCACCCCAGACCACGAGGGTCTCTTCCAAAAGGCCCCGGGACTTCAGATCGGCCAACAGGCCCGCGACCGGTTTGTCGGACACGCGACAGAGGTTCGGCCGGTTCGCCGCAATCTTGTTGTGATGGTCCCAGCCGTCGAGAGTGACCTGAACGAAACGAACCCCCGCCTCGGCGAACCGTCGTGCCAGCAGGCATTGCCGTCCAAACTGATCAGTTGTCTTGTCGCCAATGCCGTAGCGTTCGAGAGTGGCCTTCGACTCTCCCGACAGGTCGACCAGTTTGGGTGTCTCCGCCTGCATGCGAAAGGCCAGCTCAAACGATTCAATGACCCCTTCCATTTGCTGGTCGGCCTGTAACCGACTGAGCTGGCGGCGGTTCATCGTCTGGAGCAGATCAATCCGCCGCCGCTGAATTGCCTCTGGCAGTGAGGGATCTGTCAGATGGCGTATCGGCGCTTTGTCGGGCGAAGTCTCGACATTCTGGATGGCCGTCCCCTGATGAATCGCCGGCAGGAAGGCACTGCCATAGTTTCGCTCACCTTCCCCCGGCAAGATCGTGATGTATGACGGGAGTTGCTGGTTCTCGGTCCCCAGGCCGTAGGAAATCCAGGACCCCATCGCGGGGACAACATCGAACAGATTTCCCGTATGCAGTTGCCGAATGGCCACCGGATGGTTCGGACTGTCGGCCTGCATGGCTCGCAGCACACACAGATCATCGGCATGACGTGCGAGTTCGGGCAGCAGTTCACTCATGTGCAGTCCGCACTGCCCCTGATGTTTGAAACCTGCAATCGGCCCGAGCAGCGTCGTGTTTTCGAATCCGACCGTCGCTTCGGTTTTGGGCAACGCGTAAGGCAACGGCTTGCCCGCCAACTCGGCCAGGCGGGGCTTGTAATCGAACAGGTCCATCTGCGACGGGCCACCTTTCATGAACAGAAAGATGACGCGCCGGGCACGGGCCGGAAAGTGCGGCAACCGGGCACTCAATGCAGACTCTCCCGGCGCCGTTCGCTTTTGATCGGCGGCGGCCTGCTGCAAGAGCAGTGACCGCAGGGCCAGCGCTCCGAACCCGCAGGCCGAACCGCGAAGGGCGTCGCGACGGGACCATCGAATCGAGGACATCAAATCAGTCATGTAGAGACCGCGATTTTGAAAAGGGGCACGATGCATCACACGCCGTGTGTACCATCAGCAGGTTTCATTTCCCGGGCCAACTCGTGCGGATCGGAAGCCATCGTTCAATTTGCGTCATTCCAAAAACAGAAAACGATTTGAGCTGAGCACGGCATGACACAATTG
>JAFEBR010000759.1 GCA_018242565.1 Planctomycetota bacterium
ACCTGGAAAATGCGGAGGCTTGGCTTCCAGAGGATTGGCACGAGACTGATCCGCGAGCAGGGTGGCCAGCGCCACTGAACCAAACCCCAGACCGGCCTCTTGCAAAAAACGTCGACGTGTCGGCAGAGCCATATCGCTGTTTGTGAAATAGCCGAACATTCAGAGTACCTTTCAATCGATTCGTCGTGGTGAGCCGGCGTTGGGCGTAAGTTCGGTGTTTACGGTTTATGGAACAGGCCGGCTGAAGCCCGACAGGCCTGTGCCGTTGGCGATATCGTTATCAGTCGACATACAGGAACTCGTTCAAGCACAGCAACACCTGGCAGAATTCGACCAGTGCGGCAGCGTTCTTTTGAGCTGGGTCACCTGCAATCGTTTGTCGTTGTTGGTCGAGGAATGCCAGCATTCGGTCTCGTTCGGCCGACGTGGGTTGCCGGCTGAACGCAATGCGGTAGGCGCTCTCCACGACATTTGAAAAATCGACGTTATCAGGTGTCTGAATTCGGTGTGCCAGCCGTTCCGCCTGTTGCCGCACAAACGGTGAGTTCAGCATCGCCAGGGCCTGTGTCGGAATCGTCGTGCTGGTACGTTCGCCGATACTCTGTGTAGGTTCGGGTGCGTCGAACATGGTCATGAAAGGAATCAATTCACTGCGTTTGACTCGCAGGTAGATACTGCGGCGGGTGGTGTTTTCAAGAACGCTCGGACCGTACATCGTGGTGTCGAGCGTGCCGCCGACGGCAAGCAGTGAATCGCGAATCACCTCGGCTTCCAGCCGTTGCGGTCGGTAATGCCACAGAAACCGATTGAGAGGATCCGTCTTCAGGTTCTCGGGGGTGACCTCATTCGATTGCTGGTAGACTGCGCTCTGCAGAATCAACTTGTGGATCGGCTTCAATTTCCAGCCATTGTGGATCAACTCGCGTGCCAACCAGTCAAGCAATTCGGGATGGCTCGGTCGCTCACCCTGGGCCCCAAAATCGTTGGGCGTATTGACCAATCCGCGACCGAAATGGTGCTGCCAGAGTCGGTTGACGATCACTCGCGCCAACAGCGCCCCTGCGCCCTGTTCCACATCGGTGATCCAGTGTGCCAGTCCGACCCGTGGGTCGCTGGCTGGTTGTCCCTCTGCCGGTTTGGGCAGCCATTGCGCCGGGCCGCTTGCCGAGGTCGCCAGCACTTGCAGAAACGCGGGCTGGGCCGGTCCAATCTTGGCATCCACTTCACCTCGGCGGAGCAGGAACACATCCCGCCCGCCTGGAATTGCTGTGTAAACTTCGGTCAGGGGAGGGCGAGGCTTGGCCCGCTGGTGATCGTCGAGAGCGCGATAAAGAGCCCCTGCCGCCTCGTCGAAACGACTGAACCAACGGGTAACTGGCTCGTACATTGACGCCGGTAGAGTGTTGTTGTTTGCCGCCAGCAGCGCTTTGACTTCAGCCAGGTGCTGCAGGGCCACCTCTCCGGCCCACGTGGGAGGTCCAGGTTCAGTGCTGGTCGAAATTCGGAATCTTCCCAACCCATCACTGACAAACTTTAACTCAAAAACGAGTTGTGTCCCCGAGGCAAAGCCCGGCAGACCGCCCTCGATTTCCAGCAAGGCCGCATTGTCTTTGCCGCCGTCTGCATTGGATCTCCAGAATGTCCCCGGATTGTCATCGACGATATTCTTCAGTGGTTGGCCGGGCTCTTCGAATGCCGCCTGGATCGGTTTGAGTTTCAGGGCAATTGGGGCTTCACCACTTTTGGGGTCGAGGGGACGGGCGGTTACCTTGAAGTCACCCAGTGTGAAACTGCCGTCACCACCAAAGCCGGGGCCCTTGCGAGGCATGGACTTGTCTGTAAAGGCGTCCAATCGCAGAGCGACGAGATTCTTTTGATACGTTTGGGTGGTCACCACATACGTATCGCCGTTTTTTCGTCGTGGACCGGTAAACACCACCAATCCGTCGTCTGTGGTCGAAAGCCAGGTATCCTCCGCAGACACCGCCAGCGGAAGTAGCACTTGCCAGCGTGGTTCTACGGTCAGTTTGGGGAGTTCAGTCTGTTGCCAGCGGTTGAAGCGCGCGGCTAAGTCGTCAGCGGCGAACTTCCGAATGGCGCTCAGTCGTTGCTCGTGTTCGGCAGCATGTTGCTCCACGGCCCGTTGCGTCGCCGCGGGATCAGGATCAATGATCGTGGGGCCGTGTCCGGTCCTTCCCAAAGAGGCGGCAATGCCGTAATAGTCCTGTTGGGGGATCGGGTCATATTTATGATCGTGGCAGCGAACACACCCCAGTGTGATTCCCAGCATCGAACCGCCAATCGTCATGATCATGTCGTCCAGTTGATCGTAACGGATGCGTTCCTCGGTTTTCGCGGTCGTCTGTCCGGGAAATGGGCCGGCAACCAGAAATCCCGTGGCCGCCGCGCCCTCATAACCTGGTTTGAGTTTATCCCCTGCCAATTGAAGTCGGATGAACTCATGGTAAGGCAGGTCGGCATTCAAAGCCCGGATCACCCAATCCCGGTAGTGATAGGCGCCCGGTCGAAATCCATCGAATTCGTAACCTCCGCTTTCCGCATAGCGCACGGTGTCGAGCCAGTGTCGCGCCCACCGTTCGCCGTAGCGTTCACTGGCCAGCAGTTCGTCGATGACTTTGCTGAACGCGTCCGGAGATGCATCGGCCTGGAACGCTGCAAGTTGTTCGGGAGTCGGGGGCAGTCCCAGGAGATCGAAGTAGACACGCCTCAGCAATTTCTCTTTGCCTGCTGCACGACTGGGCGTCAGTCCGTGCTCTTTCTGTTTGGCGAGTATGAAACGATCAATCGCGGTTTTCACTGCCGGTGAGTCTGGAATATCTGGCACCCCAATCTCGCCCAACGGTTGGAACGACCAAAACTGACGTCCGGCTGGAATGTCGATGACTCGGGGGGAATTTGTCGAAGCCTTTCCGTCGCGTGAATCGATCGCACCCAGATCAATCCACTGTGCAAAGTCGGCAATGATTTGTTCCGAGAGCTTGCCCGAGGGGGGCATTTCAAGCCCCTCATACCGCAGCGCCTTCAGCAAGAGACTTTCGCTCGATTTGCGCGACACGATGGCCGGACCTGATTCGCCCCCTTTCGACAGCCCGTCTCGTGAATCCAGCAGCAGATTGGCTTTCAGCTTGCCCCCTGCCGCAGCCTTTTCGGAGTGGCACGAATAACAGTGCTGGACAAGGACCGGCCGAATTTTCTGCTCGAAGAATTCGAGCTGTTTTGGATCCGGCTCTTGTGCTTGCAATTGGGCCGCGAAATGGACGCCAATATAGCCCATCGCCAGAATCAAATGACGAATGCTGCTCGTCCGAAACGGTTTTTTCATATTGTTCAGGTGGGGATGAATGCAGATGCTGCGCGACAACAAAAGCGGTCGGGGTGCCGGCAGAGCGGTGGAGACCGTCCGAAACGTCCCCGCAGGTGGGTAGGTGTTATCGTAACTTGGCGATTCGCTTTCGGCGATGTCGCGGAAGCGCTTTCTCGCTGGACTTTCAGTCTAAGGCGGACCGTGATCCAGTGACAAGACTGCCGGGGCAATCACGAAATGATGCAACAGGATCGCCCGCGGAGTTCCGAACAGCCGATTTTTCAGTCTGAGCCGTCACTCGTGATTCAATCTCTGCATTTTGATTGCAGGACAGTCGTTCCCGCGCCGTCCTGGTTGGCCTCGGCGGCTGGTTGCTCGGCCACGCAGCCTGCGGAGAGATTTAACACCGTGCCAGGCTACCGATGGGTTACGTGTTGACTCTTGGTTTGAGGAGTTCGAGTTGCTGTACTCGTCTGGTGCCACTGGTTCCACTTCGAAAGGTCACGAGACTGGTGGGCTGGCATCTCGTGCGGGGCTTTCACTATCTTGTCAGTCTTAGATTCAACGCGTGGTTTTGGTTCACGTGGATGTGGCGTGGAGTTCGGTCGGAAACCGGTACTCTCCAGATCGGCCCGGTCGACCGCGGCTGTGGGGAGACGTTTCCTCCAGGAGCAATAATGCTGGCGAAAAGATTGCGGCACGTAGTGGCGGCACTCATCTGCAGTGTCGTATGCGTCAACAGCGGACTGGTGCAGGCGGAGCACCCCACATTTGCCACCCCGGAAAAGGCCGCAGCTGAACCGGATTTCGCCGTGCAGGGGGAATATGCCGGCGAGCTGTTGGGCGTCCAGGTGATTGCTCTCGGGAGCGGAAAATTCCAGATCGTGACCTATCCCGGAGGTTTGCCGGGGGCCGGATGGAACGGAGCCGATAAACACGAAAGTGAAGAGGATGCGGCGTTTGTCGCGGATCTGGTCGCCGACCGAAAGTTGAAAAAAGTCAATCGAACCAGTCCCACTCTCGATTCGCGACCGCCGACGGGAGCGGTCGTGTTGTTCGATGGGACCGAGGCGAGCCTGAAGCAGCACTGGCAAGCCGGGGCAAAAAGTGGCGGCAATCTGTTGGAGCAGGGAGCCACGGGCCGTGATCCGTTTGCTGATTTCACGTTGCATCTGGAGTTCCGACTGCCGTACATGCCCACGGCACGTGGACAGGAGCGTGGGAACAGCGGCGTGTACCTGCAGGGGCGGTACGAAGTGCAGATGCTCGACTCGTTTGGCCTGGCTGGGTTGGACAATGAGTGCGGCGGATTGTACGGCCTGAAAGCGCCCGACATGAATGCCTGCCTGCCGCCGTTGACCTGGCAGACCTACGACATTGATTTCACGGCGGCCCGACGCGATGCTGTCGGAAAACAAATCTCGGCCGCGCGTGTGACGGTCCGGCACAACGGCATCGTCATTCATCAGAATGTCGAATTACCCGAAGCGACGGATGTGCCCGCGGGGGCGCTGGTGCTGACCGGTCCGATTTTCCTGCAGGATCACGGGAACCCGGTGCGATATCGCAACATTTGGGTGGCCCCGCGCAGTGCCGATCTCGAAGCTCGCCGGCCCCGCGTACCTGGTTTTGAACGGTTCTTCGCAGGGACGGGCGCGAATCCGGCCGAAGGAGGCAAATTGTTGCTCGGCGAATTGAACTGCACGGCCTGTCATCAGGTCGATGACACCACCGCCCGGCAGTTCATGCCTCGCCAGGCTCCGATTCTGGATGAAATTGGACGTTACACCTACCCCGAATACCTGCTGAAGTTTCTGGCTGAACCCCACGCCCTCAAGCCCGGGACACTCATGCCCGATTTGCTGGGCAAGCTGCCTGGTTCTGAACGGGCAGCGGCGGTTCTGGCGCTGACAAATTTGTTGGCGAGTACCGGCACCGTCCCGGAACGAGGGTCGGACGGCCAGGCGGCGATGCGTGGCGCGGCCCTGTTTGGTGAAGTTGGCTGTCTGGCCTGTCATGCGACACCCGATTCTGGAAAAGCCGCGACGGCGACCTCTGTCCCGTTTGGTGACTTGCCGAAGAAATACACTCTGGCCAGTCTGGCCCTGTTTCTGCGGGAGCCTCACAAAGTTCGCCCGTCAGGGCGCATGCCGGTGCTGGCACGCGACGAGCGTGAGGCCCTCGATCTGGCGACGTATTTGATCGGTAACGTGGATTACCGTCCGCGCAATCCCAATCTGAAATACAGCGTGTATTTCGGCAGTTGGGTGAATGTCCCCAAGTTCGATGAACTGCAGGCCGTGAAAACCGGGGTGTCGTCGGGATTTGAAACGACCGTCGCGGGCCGAGCCAACGATTTCGGTATTCGCTTTCAAGGGATTCTGAAGATTCCCCAGGATGGCGAATACACGTTTCACCTTGGTTCCGACGACGGCAGTATTCTGACAATAGACGGACAGCGAATCTGTAATTCCGACGGTATTCATCCCCACACGGTTCGGTCTGGAACAGCCCGGTTGCAGGCGGGAAAACACCAATTGCAGGTCGACTACCACCAAGGGGGGGGCGAGGCAACCCTGACCCTGGAACTGGAAGGGCCGGGATTGCCCCGCCAGGATGCCAACAAAGTGCTGACCTTGGCCGGTCAAGAACCGGAGGCCGCGCCCACTGCGGAATCGAAACCTGCGTTTGTCTATGACAGCGCTCAGGTCCCGCAAGGACGCGAATTGTTTGCTTCGCTCGGTTGTGCGAATTGCCATCAATTGAAGATTCAGGGAGAACTGGTTCAGTCGACGCTGAAGGCGGCACCACTTCAGGAACTAAAACCCGGTCGCGGGTGTCTCACCGAAACCAAGGTGCTGGCCACTGTCGCCAGTGCCACTGGTGCCGTGTCGGTTGAAAAACCAGAGGGAGCCTGGCCTCAGTTTGACCTCAATCTGAATCAGCGTGCGGCGTTGACTGCCGCGCTGGCTGACTTGTCTGGCAGCGAATCTCCGACGCTGCCTCAGGTCGTCTCGCGAACTATGACAGCGTTCAACTGTTACGCGTGCCATGCTCGCCAGGGCGTGGGAGGGCCCGAGCGTGATCGAAATGCGTTGTTCCTGACTTCGATTCATGAAATGGGTGACGAAGCTCGTATTCCACCACCACTCGATGGCGTGGGAGACAAGCTCAATTCCGACTGGTTGCAGCACGTATTGCAGCACGGTGCCAAGGATCGCCCGTATATGCTTACGCACATGCCGCGGTTTCAGTCCCCCGTCGTAACCGCGCTGGGCCAGGCGTTTGCTTCCCTCGATCGTCGGACCGAAGCGCCGCTTCCCAAATTGAACGAACCCGAGCATCGGGTGAAGGCTGTGGGGCGATTTCTGGCGGGAGACAAGGCGCTGGCCTGCGTGAAATGTCACACCTTCGGGCAATATCGCGTGGCGGGTGTCCAGGCGATCGATCTGCAGACGATGACGCGCCGGGTTCGAGAGGACTGGTTTATGCGGTACATGGTTGATCCGCAGCGATATCGCCCGGGCACTCGTATGCCCACAGGTTTTGCGAATGGGCAGGCGAGTGTCAAAGACGTCTACGATGGTGACCCCGGCCTGCAGTTGGCAGCGCTGTGGACCTTTCTGAAAGACGGCGACAAAGCCGGGATTCCCGAGGGGCTGATTGCCAACGTGATCGAACTGAAGCCCGAGTCACAACCGATCATCTACCGGAATTTTCTGGAAGGGTTGTCGCCTCGTGGAATTGGCGTCGGTTACCCTGAAAAGGCGCACCTGGCCTGGGACGCCAATAAGTGCTGCCTCACCTTGATCTGGCATGGTCGGTTCATCGATGCGGGGAAACACTGGGAAGGGCGGGGGCCTGGTTTTCAATCGCCCCTGGGAGATCACGTGATGAAACTGGAAGAAACGGCGGCCCTTGCCGTGCTCGATTCTCCCAATGCGGCCTGGCCTGGCCAGAACCCCCGTGAGTTGGGATACCGCTTCCAGGGTTATCAGCTTGATCGTGATGGACGCCCCCATTTTCGATATACGACACCGGCGTTCTCAGTCGAGGATTTCCCAAAACCCGTCACTGGGAGTGCCGGGGGAGGCGAAGCGGGCTTTGTCCGCCGTCTGTCAATTACCGCGACAGCCCTGAAACCCCAAACGACCGTTTACTTCCGGGCTGCGACCGGCAAGATTGAGAAACAGCCCGATGGTTGGTTTCTGGTAGACGGGAATGTCCGGTTGAAATTTACGGGGGGACAACCTGTGATTCGGGACGCTCAGGGACGGCAGGAACTTGTCGTCGCCATCAATCTGGTTGGTGGAAAAGCCGAACTTGTTCAGGAAATAGCGTGGTAGGTTCCCAGTCGCCAATCGACCGCGGGCATCCGTGAGCAAGCCGCTGCGGTTGGCCCATCACGTGGCGACCACCGCGTGGAAATCAGGAATTCGGATATTCATTTGAGACCGAGGATTGCAATGAATTTGGCTGCTTGTCGTGAAGGATGTCGGAATGAAACTCGCGCGGTTTCGCGATTCCTGATGGGGCTCTGCCTGGTGGCAGCGGCAATGCGGCCGACGGCAGCCGGGGCTGACGAAAAGAAGCCTGTGGAAAATGACTATTACCGACTGTCGACGTTTCAGATCCCTGACGGCGTGGTGCTGGAAGCGGGGGCCTTTCAACTGATGCCGGACGGAAAACTGGCGATTGCTTCCCGGCGTGGTGAAATCTGGATGGTCAGCGATCCCTTCAGTGGTCAGGTGCAGGCCTCACAATTCAAGCGTTATGCCCACGGTCTCCACGAGGTGCTGGGGTTGGCTGAAAAAGATGGCTGGCTCTATCTCGTGCAGCGCTGCGATGTCTCACGTATACGCGATACCGACGGCGACGGTGTGGCCGACGTGTTCGAGGTAGTGAACGATGAATGGGAAATCAGTGGCGATTATCACGAATACGCCTTTGGATCGAAGTTCGACAAGGAGGGAAATCTCTGGATCGTCCTGTGTCTGACCGGTTCGTTTTCCAGTGAAACGAAATACCGCGGTTGGTGCGTGCGGATCACCCCTGACGGGAAATTGATTCCCACCTGCAGTGGGGTGCGATCGCCGGGGGGGATTGGAGCGGATCTTAATGGAGACATGTTCTACACCGACAATCAGGGACCCTGGAACGGGACCTGTTCGCTCAAGCATCTGATACCGGGCAAGTTTGTGGGGCACCCCGGAGGATTCCGCTGGTATGAACTGGCGGCTCCCTTCATTGGCCCCAAACCCCGCGAACCGCAGGATGGGAGTCGTTTCATCCTGGAAGCCAAAAAAATCCCGGAATATGAGCCTCCTTCGATTTTGTTTCCGTATGGCAAAATGGGACAGTCGGCCAGTGGGATCGCAGTCGATCAGTCTGCTGGGAAGTTTGGTCCGTTCGCCGGGCAGATGTTTGTGGGAGATCAGACCTTTTCCACGGTCATGCGATGCGCGCTGGAAAAAGTCGATGGACACTTTCAGGGGGCGTGTTTTCCCTTCCGTGAGGGGTTTGGCTCAGGAACGCTGGCATTGGAAATGTCATCTCGCGGCAGCCTGTTTGTGGGGGGCACCAATCGGGGCTGGGGGTCACGCGGGCCCAAACCGTTTGCGGTCGAACGACTGGACTGGACGGGAAAAGTTCCTTTTGAAATTCACTCCATGAAGGCCTTGTCCGACGGATTTGAGCTCACGTTCACTCAACCGGTCGCTGCGGAATCTGCCGAACAAGTCGGTTCGTATACCATGTCTTCGTATACGTACATCTTTCAGGCGGCGTACGGCAGTCCGGTGGTTGATGAATCGACACCGGTCATCGAAAAAGCGGTTGTCTCGGCTGATGGAAAAAGCGTGCGGCTGGTCGTGCAGGGCCTGAAAGCCGGAAACATCCACGAACTGCATGCGAAAGGCGTTCGCTCACGTCAGGGCGTACCGCTGCTGCATGACGCCGCGTATTACACCCTGAACTTCCTGCCGCAGTAACTTGGATGCTGGCTGAGCCGTGGCGACATCGTCCTGCGTCGTCCCGAAATGGGCGCGCGGACGATTGATACCGTCCGATCCACTGCGCCACTATTTTGACAGCGGATCCCAGATCGTCGCCGCAATGTAGCGTTCTGGTCCCGTTTTCAAGTCCCAGAAATAATAGATGGTCACGATGTGACCATCAGGACGCTGTACGCTGCGGGGGTAACCGATGTCTCGTCCTCCGCCGTCATTGCGCAGAACGATTGGTTCGCTCCATGATTCTCCAGAATCAGAGCTGATTCGGGCCTCCATTCGGAAGGGTTTCGCGCGAACTCCATACGTCAGGCACAATCGGCCGTCTTTCAGGCGGATGAGGTCGGGCGGGTTCCCTTCACCCGTATCGGGGACCGGGTCTGGCAACCGCGCCCAGCTTTGGCCATCGTCTCGCGATTTCCAGGCCTCGATGAATGTTCGCCTGGGTGGGCCCTCTTCCATGCGGCGAATCGTCGTGACCAAATCTGTCTGGGACACGCGTACTGTAGAAGGCATGATCGCGTAACCAGCGGGCTCAGGGCCGATGAATGAGGCCAGCATCCAGCTTTGGCCACCATCGGTGGTGCGGATGCACAGGGGCCGCCCTTCACGCTCGTTGGCTTTGGCCGCGGTCAGAAACAGGAAGCAATCACGAGAGCTGTTCACGATGTAGTCGGTACGGGCGGCAATGCCGGGTTGCCCCAGCAACGGCAACTGAAAGGGCCCTCTCCAGGTATGACCACGGTCGTACGAGTAGTAGAAACGCGACTCTCCCATGTGGATGCCAGCCATGCGGCAGGTCATCGCAAAATCGGGATGGGTGAAGTTAATGGGCGTCGATAATCGAACGGGTTCGGGTTCGGTATGCTCGGTCGGTAATGTTCCGTGGCGCATGCCTTTGGTGCCGATCAACACCTTCTGTGGGGCAGGGTCTTCGATTGCCCAGGTCCTGCCCCCGTCAAGGCTGCGAGCTAACAGATGCTCTTCGGGACGCTCGCGATCGATGTTGTGAAATTCCGGTCCCAGGTCTTTGTGAAAACCGGCACTGAATCCTACGAGAATCTCCTGTCCCCAGGACCAGATGCCATGGTTCGCCGGCCAACCACCGAATCGTCCCGGCTTCCGGTAAACATCAACATGTATGACCGACCTTTCCGCTTCCCATGCGGTCGCTGTGTTCGCCAGGGTACCCGCAAGGAGCATGTTTAAAACCAACAGGAATCTGGGCATCGTGTTCGTTCTCGTCAGGAGTGCAGGCAACAGAATCACTCGTTGGGGGTCTGGGTTGCGGGTGGGGCGTTTTCGTCCGAGGTTTCGGCAGGTGTCGTGGCTTCAGATTCCAGGTCGCTTTCGGTTTCGGAATCTGGCGACGTCGTGTTGTCTCGTGGTGGTGGCGCGAAAAAGCGATACAGAGCTTGTTGCGACAGAGTCCCCTCTTTTGAAATCTCAATGCCGTTTTCCGGCGAATCCGCCGCTTGTAACGACCCGATCATTGCGCGGTCATAAAGCACGACGCCCCGAATACCGACCGCCAATTTGCGCGGGGTCGACTTGCCGTTGGTGCGCACAACGAGTTGAGCGGTTTCCCATGCCAGTTCGCCTAATTGGTTCTTGGCGTCATTATTGAATTTTCTCAGGTCGGGAACATGGACGAGAAACACACAACTGGTTTCATCCAGTCGGCAGTAGGTC
>JAFEBR010000760.1 GCA_018242565.1 Planctomycetota bacterium
GGCCCAGGCCAACCGGCGACCCGAGGTGGGCAGACTGGCATCTTTTTCGGGAATTTCAAAGCGACCACCGTTGGTCGAAGCGATGGTCAGATCCCCCGGTGAAACCGGATGCTTGGGTTGCCGGTAATCACCCCGGTGGAACAATTGTGTGACGGGCACCGTCCCGGGAATCTCGTTGGTCACGCTGACAAAATCCTCGACGGGCTTTTCAGCCCGCTTGGCGTTAATGACCTCCTGGTCTTTGGTCAGCTCGTCGGCAGCCCCCTTATTGTATTGGTACAGCACGCCAGGATTGATGTTCACGCTGGGCCGGTCGGCCAGCAGTTTTTTCTGTTCCTCAGTTCGCTTGTCACCGGGCGTGTTGAACGCCTCGCGCAATTTGTCCCGCAAGTCTTCGGGATGCTTCAGCAGTTCTTTCTCGAGGGCTTCGGCGATGAATTTCGCCTGTTTGGCATTGAAGTCGACCTGCAGCGTTTGCGCTGCGGCATCAACCGCCGCGGCTTTCGCGCGGTCAGCGTCCGTATATAACGAGATCAACCGCTGCCCGGGGCGACGCCAGTGCGACGGATCGAGGGCCGGTTCGAAGATCGCCCGCAGCCGGAAATAGTCGGCTTGTGAAACCGGATCGTATTTGTGGTCGTGGCATTGTGCACAGCCCACAGTCAGCCCCAGCAACGAACTGCTGACAATCTTCAGCGTGTCGCCAACCACCTGATTCGACGCTAACGCCTCGTCAACCCCGCCGGTCGTCGTGCCGTCGACGGACATCTTAAGAAATCCCGTCGCCACCAGCTTTTCAATCTGTTCGGGCTGCAGGTTGTTCCAGGGCAACGGAACCAGTTCATCGCCGGCCAATTGTTCAATGATGAACTGATCGAACGGCTTGTCCGCATTCAATGAGCGAATCACGTAGTCGCGAAACTTGTAGGCGAACGGGCGAATCGTATCCTCATTGCCATTGCCTTCCGAATCGGCATAACCAGCCACGTCGAGCCAGTGCCGGGCCCAGCGCTCGCCATATTGCGGCGACTGCAGGTAGCGATCGACCATTTTCTCGTAGGCGTCGGGAGCCTGATCCGCGATGTACGTGCTGATTTCGCCCGGCGTGGGTGGCAAGCCCGTCAAGTCAAACGCCACGCGGCGAATGAGGGTGAGACGATCGGCCTCCGGGGCGAATTGCAAACCCGCCGACTGCAATCGTGCCAGGACGAACGCATCCACGGGAGTCCGCACCAGGCCCGTGGGCGTCCCTGAAGCCGTCGTCCCCACAGCGGGAGGTTCTGGACGTTTCAAAGGTTGAAAGAACCAGTACGCCCGCTCCTCGGGAGTAATTTCAAGCCCCGGTGCCAGGCGTTCTGGCTCATCGCGCAGCGTGGCGGCACCGCTGGCAATCCATTGTTCGACGATGGCAATCTTGTCCGCCGGAACCTTTTTCTCTCCTGGCGGCATTTCGCCCGACTTCATCCGTTCAATCAACAGACTGCCGGCGGCATTACCCGGAACAATCGCTGGTCCACTGTCGCCCCCCTGCTTGCCGAACCGTGCCAGTCGCAAATCCAGATTACCGGATAGTTTTTCCACACCGCCATGGCAATCGAGGCAGTACGCTTTGAAAACAGGACGGATATCGCGTTCAAAGGTAAGCGGTTCGACCGCCCGCGAGACTTCGGTCGGCACGAGAATCCATGCCGACGCCACGAAGCTCAGGAATAAATACGTCAAGCGGACAGGCTGCTGCATTGTTCGTACCAGGGCAGGATTACGCGGGGGGGGTACGTCAGGTCAGGACCGGCACAAGGTGGGACTTCGGAAGCCGGGTATGTCTCTGTACTTTAATACCGCCTACAACAGCCAGCAAGCGCAAGTCGGCATTGATGGGTCCAAACAACGTCAGAGAGGCCGATCAAACTGGGTTTCAACAAGCAACCCCGCCCCCTTGGTCGAGTCGACCTGACCGGTCAAATTCGAGCAGCAGGTTCCAGGCGTTTGGGCCATCCCCAATTGCGGTCGTGCCAGGTTGGTCTCCGCGGAATTCGCTTCATTTCGGGGCTTTAACTCCCCTGATCGCTATTCGCACAACTGCCAGCGATCCTTATAATCCGGCGCTTTTGGCAACTGAAGTGGAATGAACTCGGCAATTCACCGCGCCTGCCGACGATTCGGCGAACTACTGCTCTGGCACCCCAAGGCCGTCATTGGCGTCTTGCTGGGACTGGTCTGCCTTGCCCTGTCGCAACTGCCCGCGTTGAAGTTTGAGTTTACGCCGGCCGCGATCTATCAAGGGTCTGATGACCTCGTCGCATTCGCCGAAGAGTTCAAACAGACCTTTGGCTACGACGAAGCCATTTGTCTGGTCGTACTCGAGGCCATCGGCCCGACGGATGTGCTGACGGCGGAGGCATTGCAATGGCAGCGCGACGTCGCAGCCGAACTGCAGCATCTGCCGCATGTTCACGGCGTGGAATCCCTGGTCACACTGCAGGGGCCGCGGGCCACCCTTACCGGAAAACTGGAACTGCAGCCGATCGTACCCGAGGGGCCCATCGAAAGCGAAGTCGCAGACGCTGCGCGCCGCGCATTCGATACCCTGCCCCTGGTACGTGATGGCCTGCTCAGTGTCGATAATCGGGTCGCGGGAATTCCCGTGTTTCTCGACCCGACCGCGATGCACATCGAAGACTTGCGAGTCAGTGTCGGTGCGATCCGGCAAGTCCTCGCTCACCAACCGCCCCCAGCGGGATACCGGGCCCTGCTCAGTGGATTGCCGGTGATCAGTGTCGAAATCGTCGACGATCTGCGAAAAGATCAACTGACATTGATCCCGCTGGCGGGAATCACTTACCTCGTCGTTCTGGGATTGATGTTCCGCCGCCTTTCAGGTGCCTTACTGCCCCTGGTTGCGGTCGGCATGGGTCTCTCCTGGACGATGGCGACCTTTGCCGTCACCGGCGAGTCGGTCAATCTCGTCACGAACGTGCTACCGGCCCTGCTGCTGATCATCGGAGTGTCGAGTTCGGTCCAGATCGTGAGTTGCTACGCCGAGCAAGTCGCGGCCCACGGGGGCCGCTCAGCACGGGCTGCACTGGCGACCATTGTCCACATGACTCCAGCCTGCCTGCTGGCAGCACTGACCACGGCGATCGGCTTCGCCAGCCTGGCGACCGCCCACTCGGTAGTCCTGCGACATTTTGGGTGGCAGGCAGCCGTCGGAGTCGGTTATCAGTATCTGGGAACTCTGGTCTTCCTGGGAACCCTGTTGCGGTTCTTCGCCCCCCCACGGATTATCGACCATGAACAGGCACAGCCGGGGCTGACCACCCGCACGGTCGCCGCGGCGGGTTTTGCGGTCGCCCGGCACCCGTGGCTGACTCTCTGCAGCGCCCTGGCGATTGTGGCCGGTTCCTGCTGGTTCGGCAGCCACGTACAGATCAATTCATATTCGGTCACCGAAACATTTTCGGAATCCCACCCTTCGGTACAGACGCTGCGACTGGTCGAACGCAAGCTCAACGGCTTGATCCCCCTGGAAATCAGCCTGCAGGCCCAGTCCCCGGAACAGTTTCTGGACCCCGAGACCTTTCACCGCGTGCTGGAGGTGGAAGAAGTCGCCCGCGAACTGCCGGGCGTACTGTCGGTGCAGTCATACGCCGATCTGTTCCGAGTGGTCCTGGTGCATTGGCCCGGTCGACGGGTTTCAGAAACCGATCGCGAACTGGTTCCGGAAGGCGACACCGGCCAGAAGCGATTGGCGCGAACACACAGCTTCATTTCGAAATTCTCGGATTCATTCCATTTCGACTCCTACATGACGTCTGATGGCCGGCGAGCACGCATTCGGGTCAGGCTCGCGGAAATCGGGTCGCGACAGACGCTGGCGCTGCTCACCGAACTGGAAGGCCGCCTGGCCCAGATTTTTCCGCCTGACGGTCCGGTCCAAGTGCGTTTGACGGGGGAAGCGTACGTCAACGCACACACACTCACGACCTTGATTCACGACTTGTTTTACTCGCTGCTCACGGCCTCGCTCGTGATCTTCAGCTTGATCGCCATCGAATTCCGCTCGCTTCGCGCGGGTTTGGTCGCGGCGCTCCCCAATTTAACCCCGCTGTTTATCACCCTGGGCTACATGGGCCTGCGGGGCTATGACATGAATGTGGGCAACGTCATCGTCTTTACCATCTGCCTGGGGCTGGCGGATGACAATACGATCCATCTTTTGTACCGATTCCGTGAGGAACTGGACCGCACCGGCGAAGTCACGCAGGCCATTCAGCGGGCGTTCTACGGCACCGGGCGGGCCATTCTGGCCACCAGCCTGCTGCTCGTGGCAGGCACCGCCGTCTTAATGGCTTCGAATTTCGTTCCTACACGCCGGTTTGCCGAATTGACGGGGGTGACCATCATCGGCAACCTGCTGGGGGTTCTTTTGCTGTTGCCCGCCTGTCTTGTTCTGGCCTGGCGCGTGAAATCGAAGCCCGCGGCAGACCGGAATTCCCCGGAGCCAGCCACCAAGGCTGAGACGTCGGGTTAGCAGCACCGCGCGATCATGCCTGTCCGTGACCTTGATTGACACTTTGTCAGCACGCGCCATTTCAAGTGACCGGCTTTGATTGACACTTGGCCAGGAGTCTCCGGTCGCTGCGGTCCGCACGAGCATCGAGACGCGGGCGCAGAGCGTCTCGGATTGATGGACGGTCCCCAGTCATGAACGTTATCATTGATGGATCAAACGATCCTGATGTTTCATGAGGCGTTGTCATGCGAGGCTGGTTGTATGGTTGGCGTACGGGAGTGTTTCACCTCGCGATCTCGTGGTTCGCGCTGGGGCAATCGGCAATCTGTCCGGCCGACGAATCGGCCCCGCCCAAAAACTCTGGTCATCCCCCCATTGATTTCGCCCACGACATCGCCCCCATCTTTCAGAAGCGCTGCGCCAAATGTCATACGGGCACCCAGAAAAAGGGGGGGCTGTCGTTCAACAACCGCCAGTCTTTATTGACGGGCGGAGACAGCGGGCCCGCCGCCGAGCCGAAAAAAAGCAGTGACAGTGAATTGATCCGCCGAGTGACGGCCACGGATCCGCAGTCGCGAATGCCACCAGAAGGTGAACGCTTGACGGAAGCACAAGTCCGGCAATTGCAAAAATGGATCGATGCCGGCCTGCCCTGGGAAGAGGGATTCACCTTTGGAAAACTGGCACGGCAGGCTCCGTTAGCACCGCGTCGCCCCACGATTCCCGATGTGCCCGCCGATTCCGGATTGAGCAACCCGATCGACCGTTTTCTGTATCGGCATTATCTCCAACAGCAGCTATCACTCACGCAAGAAGTCGGAAACCAGGAGTTTGCCCGTCGCGTTTCCTATGACCTGATCGGGCTCCCCCCCACCGCTGCCGATCTTGCAGAACTCGACCGCGGTCGTCCCGGCACGGCGAAACGAAACTATGTCGCGGCCCTGCTCGACCAAAAGGAAGCCTATGCCACCCATTGGCTGACATTCTGGAACGACCTGCTCCGCAATGCCTATCACGGAACAGGTTTCATCGACGGCGGTCGTAAGCAGATCACCGGCTGGTTGTACACCGCGCTTTACGACAATCTGCCCTACAACCGGTTTGCTCACGAACTCGTCAGCCCCCCCGCGGGGAGTGGCAGTGAAGGGTTTACCTACGGAATCAAATGGCGCGGAACGGTTAACGAAAGTCAACGCCGCGAAATTCAGGCCGCGCAATCGGTGGGTCAGGTGTTTTTGGGGACCAATCTCAAATGTGCCAGTTGCCACGACAGTTTTGTCAATCACTGGAAGCTGACCGATGCCTACGCGCTCGCTTCCGTATTCGCCGATGGCAAGCTGGAACTGCACAAATGCGATCAACCCGAAGGCGTGCCGGCCAGCGTGGGCTTCCTGTATCCCGAATTAGGGGCGATTGACCCCAACGGCTCACGTGAAGCCCGCATGAAACAACTGGCAGATCTCTTGGTTCATGAGAAAAATGGACGATTCACACGGACGATCGTGAATCGCTTGTGGGCCAGGCTGTTTGGCCGCGGACTCGTTGAACCTGTCGATAATATGGATGCCGAACCCTGGAACCAGGACCTGCTGGATTTCCTGGCGACCGACCTGGCTGATCACGGCTACGACCTGAAACATACGCTCGGCTTGATCGCGACATCGCATGCCTATCACCTGCCAGCCGTGCCCCTCGACAAAGCCACATCGAGCGGCGAGGCATACGTCTTTCGCGGACCGCTGGTGAAGCGCGTCTCGGCCGAACAATTTCTCGACACGGTCTATGCGTTGACGGCGACCTGGCCCACAGCCGACGGAGCCCTGTTGAAAGCCGATGGCCGGGCTCAGGGGGGCCAACTGGGAGCCATTGCCCAGTCGCTGGCAAATCGAAATTCATCAGCACCGGGCGACGATCGCCCGTTGCTGACACGCGCGAAATGGCTATGGTCACGTGCGGAAGCATTGCAGGCCGCCCCCCCTCAGACCATTTATCTCAGACAGAGCTGGTCTCTCACCGCTCGACCCGCCCGGGCTGTGGCCACGATTACGGCAGACAATGCTTGTGAGTTGTTCATCAATGGGAAATCTCTCGCCAAGTCCGACAACTGGAACGTGCCGGTGCAGGCCGATGTGACAGCCGCGCTGGTTGCCGGCAAAAACGTCATTGCAATCAAAGCCGCCAACGGAGGCGGTGCCCCCAATCCCGCCGGGGTGATCGCTGAAATCGCCGCCCTGGATGGTGATGGCAAGCTGCAACATCTGCTTTCGACGGACGCGGCTTGGCGAGTTTCGGAAGCGGATGCCACCGGCTGGCAACAGCCCGAGTTCAACGACAGCCAGTGGGCACCGGCGGTCGTCCTGGGCGATGCTGCGGTTGCGCCGTGGAACATCGCACAAACCGTGAGCAAAGGTTTCAAGAATTTGCCAATTACCGCAGCCCTGCCGGACGGGTTTCGTATTCGTGCCGCGTTGCTGCCACTGGATACACTGCAAGGTGCTCTGGGACGCCCCAATCGCGAACAAGTCGTTTCCAGCCGGGATGCCACGCCGACGATGCTGCAGGCCCTGGAACTGACGAATGGCACGCAATTGGGCGCGGCGCTGCATCGCGGAGCGACCTACTGGCACAGCCAGACGAATCAGTCGCCGACCCAGATTGTGAATGCGATTTTTCAGATGGCTTTGGCCCGACACCCCTCGGCCGAAGAACGGCAACTGGCAGCGGACATGATCGGCTCCCCAGCCACGGTCGAAGGCCTGGAGGATTTTCTCTGGTCGATCTGCATGCTGCCGGAGTTTCAGTTGATCCGCTGAAGTCCACCAGCTTTGCAGGCGGCAAAACAGTCGGCCGATTCCGCGGCGATATACGACAATTTTCCCAGCTCTCCAAACAGGACGCTGGATGAAGGTGAGATGATGAATCCTACGACGAATCGACGGCGATTTCTGAAATTGACGGCAGCCGGAACATTGGCATCGCTGGCAGGCCCGTTCGGATTACCCACCGCTCGAACGGCCCTGGCAGCCCCCAAGTCCCCCGCGGCATCAACCGCCGATACGCTGATCATCCTGTGGATGGCCGGGGGCATGGCCCATACGGAAACGTTCGACCCCAAGCGGCATGCTCCCTTCTCTGCGGGCATGAAAGCCGACGAGGTGCTCTGCACATTTCCGGCCATTGATACGGCAGTCGATCACATCAAGATCTCAGAAGGATTTGAAAAAACGGCAGCGGTCATGGATCGCGGCACGCTGATTCGATCGCACGTGCTGGGCGATCTGGGACAAATTCTGCATTCACGTCATCAGTACCACTGGCACACCGGATACGAGCCTCCCCAGACGGTCGCCGCCCCACACTTCGGTGCCTGGGTGGCACACGCACTGGGCCCGCTCAATGCCGCCGTCCCCGCGTTCATCGATATTGGCCAAAGCTACGAAGGCAACGGCGAAGCGGAAGAACTCAAGGCGTTTCAAACGGGCGGCTGCCTGGGCAGTCAATTCAATCCCTTCCGAGTCCCCGATCCACGACAGGCCGTTAACGTGGTGCGTCCGCCGACCGGAATGAGCGAGAAGCGATTCCGCCAGCGTTTTCAGACACTGGGCAAGCTGGTCGCCGCGTCACCGGTCGATAAGCAGGTGCGTGACGCGCAGTTCGAAGCGCTGCTTCGCGCCAGTGACGATGCGTATCGACTGATGGAGTCGCCTGCCGCCCGGGCATTTGACCTCTCGCTCGAACCGAAAGAGTCGTACGACATTTACAACACCTGCAAGTTCGGGCTGGGCTGCCTGCTGGCCCGCCGCCTGGTCGAGCAGGGGGCCCGGTTCATTGAGGTGACCACTGAATACGGTCCGTTCCTGCAATGGGATACGCACGATAATGGCCATACCCGTCTGGCAAAACTTAAACAGGAAATCGACGCCCCCATTGCACAGTTAATCCGCGATCTCGAATCTCGCAAATTACTCGACCGGACCATGATTGTGCTGGCCAGCGAATTCAGCCGGGACTGCCTGGTCGAAGGGAAACCTGACCGTAAAGTCCCGGATCAAGTTGACCAGCCGGCGGTCATCAATGAATTGAAGTTCTACGGCATGCACCGGCACTTCACGAGTGCGTCGAGCGTGTTGATGTTCGGGGGTGGCGCCAAACAAGGATTCCTGTACGGGAAGACGGCCCCCGAGCGCCCCTGTACGACGATCGAAAATCCGATCAACATCACCGATCTACATGCCAGCATGTATGCGGCACTGGGAATCGCGCCCGACTACCAGGTCGAGATTGAGCAACGACCGTTCTATGTCACCAAGGATGGCAAAGGAACTCCCCGAAAAGAGTTGTTCGGGTAGCAGATGGCCCCGCTTACCTTGAGGTGAGGCGCGCCCGGTGCAGATTCGCATGGCAGGGTTCTGTCGGTCCGCGCCGCGGTCAGCGACGGGAACGCCAGGCAATCCGATTTTTAGCCCGCCCATGGGCGATCTGAACGCGGGCCAGTTCTGTGTTCTGGTCACCCACACGGGATTTCCTGAGGGCCTGTCGGTGCAGGCCTCCAAGGCCGGAACGGCCGTAATGGGCCGCCGCAAATCTCAACTCTGCCAGCCACCCCGGCTTCTGTAAGTCCCCTGCATGTCATAGATTTCGGCCGATTTCGCGAGTTTCTGACGGGCGCAGTTGTTATTGACCGTCTTCGGAAACACGGCTATTATCCCGGCCCACATCCCTTGCAACCTCTCTCAACAACCAGTCTTCCGACGGGTTGCTGGTTGCCACAATCTACGATTTCAGTCGTTGAGACTTCCTACCCCACCTACTGTTCATACCATCCTGCGCTAGCCGATTCGGGAGTGCCCGTGTGGGCCTGAAATCCTCCGTTCGAACCTGTTCTGTCATCGCCCTCTGCGCCGCGGCGCTGGGGTTGGCGACGTTCTACGCCCGCACGCCAGTGCGAGGCGAAACGCGAACGCACGCAGGTCAAGAAGCCATCTCGATCACCTCGATCTATGCCCAATCGTGGCAACAAGATCGTGAAACCGTCTACCTGCTGCGAGGCAAATGCCAGATCGCGCAGGGAGGGACGACCATGCAGGCCGAGAAGGTTGTGATCTGGCGGCGACCCGATCCGAAAGTCAAAGGGAAGGATCTGCTCACGGTTTACCTGGAAAACGGCGTGCGCGTCGATGAACCGGGTAACACACAAACCGAACCGACTTTGCTCCGTGAACTCTCGACAGCGTCGGGAGTCGACGTGTTGCCCCAACGGGCTATCATCACACTTCCCGGCGCATCAGACCCGACTTACAAACGCGGGTTGGCACGCCGATCGAGTACCGACAAATCAACGATCCGGCCGGCTCAGTTCGACAATGGCCCACTGTTGCCCACGGAACCCGAGTTGGCCGACCCTCAACCCGAATTCCGGGTGATGGACCTGAAACCGGTCGCTGGCGGATTGCGCCGAGTCCGATTCTTTGGCCGCAATGGGGGGACCTACTCGCTCGACAGTTATCCCACGAAGAATACGACGCCACCAGAACAAGTCGTGATCCTCAAGAACGGGGTCACGATCCTGATCGATACGATCGACGCCAACGGCGGGGAAACGCGAGTCGGAACCATTGATCTGTCCGCTGACCAGGTCGTGTTCTGGTCCGACGAAGCCAGCGTGCGGGGCTTCAATGGCGAAGTGACCCAACCCCAGGATGTTCCTTTCCAGATTTACCTGGAGGGGAATATCGTCGTTCGGCAAGGTTCGAATACCCTCAAAGCGCGGCAGGCGTTTTATGACGTCCGGGAAGAACGGGCCCTGTTGATCGACTCGGAAGTGCGTGCCCGAATCCCCGGAACGACCGGTACGGTGCGAGTCAGGGCCCAGTCGTTACGACAACTGGCCCGTAATACGTTTCATGCCGAGAATGCCTACATCACCACCAGTCCGTTCCTGAAACCGGGCGTGCGCTTGCAGGCCTCGTCGATTCATATTGAACCACGAGAGGAAACCCCGTGGTGGGCACAGAATGTTCGAGAAGTTGACCCGAACACCGGAGAACCCGAAGAAGGCCCGACACTGTGGGCGACATCTCTCGACAACACCTTCTACGTGGAAGATGTGCCGGTCTTTTATCTACCCACACTGAGTGCCCCGGCGGAAGATCCCAACATTCCGTTGCGTGAAGTCGGTTTCCAAAGCGACCGGATTTTTGGTCAGGTGATCCGGACGCGCTGGGATATCTTCAAATTGACGGGACTCGACCGTCCGACCGGGACGCGCTGGGATCTGAACCTCAATTACCTTTCGTATCGTGGCCCCCAATTCGGCACGATCGACAACTATCAGGGTTTTGGCCGGTTTGGCTGGACCGGCACCTACATTGGATCTGGCTACCAGTCGATCATCTACGATCACGGGCACGACAATCTGGGTCAGGACCGCTCAGACTTGATTCCGCCGCACAAGTGGCGCGGCGGCATCCTGCAGCGCGACCGCCAGGACTTTAACGAGCACACGACCTTGCAGTCGGAATTCAGTTTCCTGAGCGACCGCAACTGGCTCGAACAGTATCGTGAGCAGGAGTTCGATACCGGCAAAGACTACGAAACGATGGCCTATCTGCGATACCTCGACGACAACTGGGGTTTCTCGGCCATGGGTCGGGCACGAACTTTCAATTACTACAACTCAACGAACTGGCTGCCCCGTGGCGATATCTTCGGGCTGTCGGAACCGCTGTTTGGCGGGCTGTTGACCTGGTCGTCGCACAGTTACGCAGGCTATGCGGCCCAGCGGATCGCCAACACGCCGACCGACCCCAACGATCTCTATACCGTGCTGCCTTTTGAAGGCAACGCCAGCGGCCTCGTGGCATCGACACGGCACGAGATTGACCTGCCCTTCCAGTTGGGCGTCTTCAATTTTGTGCCGTACGCCATGGGGGAAGATACGTTCTGGAGCGACGCGTACTACAACATCGACTCGCCGGTGCCCGTGGATGGCCGGATTTATGGTGCCACCCAGGTCAATGAAGGCTCGATGAACCGCCTGTATGGCAGTCTGGGTCTCCGCAGCAGTTTCGAAATGTGGCAGGTGTTTCCGAGCGTGCAGAGCGACATGTTCAACCTGAACGGCCTGGCCCACAAGATGGTCTTCGACGCCGATTATTCGTACTCCGAATCGAACCAGGCGCTGGGCCTGGTGCCGCAATACAACGAATTCGATGACAACTCGCAGGAACAGTTCCGCCGACGTTTGCTGGTGAACACCTGGGGTGGCAACCTGCCCCCGCAATTCGATCCCCGGTTCTTCGCGGTGCGTTCAGGAGCGGGGACCAGCGTGTCGGCTCCTTATAACGAACTGGTTGCCGACATGAACGTACTGCGACTGGGCTGGCGTCATCGCCTGCAGACCAAAGTCGGCCCGATCAATGCCCCCCGCATCAAGAACTGGATGACCCTCGATCTGGACGTCTCGTACTTCCCGAACTACAACCGCGACAACTTCGGACAACAACTGGGGTTGTACAGCGCCCGTTACAACTGGTTTGTAGGCGACCGAACCACACTGGTGGCCAGCACCCTCTTCGATACCTTCGATAACCCGGAACAGTTGTGGAGCATCGGGATTAACAGCCAGCGCAGCACTCGCGGCAGTGTCTATTTCGGGATCCGCAACATTTCCGGTGGCGGTACGCTGCACAGCGAAATCATGACCGCCAGCTACAGCTATGTAATGAGCCCGAAGTGGATTTCTTCTGCCAGTACCGCCTACGACCTCGGGGAACGCCAGAATCGCGGTCAAACCCTGATGATCACCCGCGTGGGTTCTGATTTCCTGCTCAACTTTGGCATCACCGCCGACCCCACGAAAAACAACTTTGGCATCGCCTTTTCGATCGAACCCCGGTTTGGCAACTTTGGACTGCCGGCCAACGGCGGCGGTTCGGGGCCCACATCTGGTACAGGATTCAGCGGTTTCGGATCATCGGGCCTGGGCTCGTTGCTGAATGGTCCTCCCGGGATGGGAGTGGGACCCGTCAATTGAACATGAGTGTTTCGCAGTGTGATAAGCAGGACGATATGCACGATACCAACACGCGACCGGCGACCACGGGAGAACGACGGCAGGTCCATCCCCCCCATCGGCACCGGTCGGCCTGGCGGGAAGAAATCGTGCTCGCCGAACGTGGCCTGGTCCGTGGCATACGTTGTGACAGTGCCTTTTTCATCCATTTCTTCGGCATCAGCATTGTCGTGGCCATTGGGATGGTCCTGGGTGTGGGCTGGATGCAGTGGATCGCCATCATGGGCTGTCTGACCGTGGTGCTCACGGCCCAGATGTTCAATCAGTCGCTGAAGTCGCTGGCCAACGTCGGCGAGTCTGAACCAGAACCACATGTCGAACGCGCGCTGGTCATCGGCAAGGCGGCGGTCCTCGTGGCTTGTATCGGGTCGACACTGATCCTGGCCGTCATTTTCGGACATCGCATCCAGGAACTGTTCGCCGACTGATCCTCTGCTTGGCGAAGGGCGCGTCGACCGCGGATGTCAACCCGCAATTCCAGAATTGCTCGATGCAGCCTGAAAAAGACAGACCGTCTTGAGACATGCAGTCGCTGGTCGGCTGCGGCGTCGCCGCAGCGAAACGTCCTGCGGATTGGCCCACGGACCGAATCTTCGCTCGCGAAATGCAGGGGTTCTTTCGGCCGTTGCCTCGCGACGGGCAGCAAACCGGGCCGCCGAACGTCACTTCGCAGGGTGCGGTCCCCGCGCACGTCAGCGGGATTTTGCCCACGGCGAAGAGCAATTTCCCGGGTCAGTTTGTTGCGAAATCGGCGCAATTTCCTTATCAAAGGGCAGCATTTCCTGCGGCAGATTCATCACTGCCGCTGCAAATCCTCCAAGCACTCCGCAAATTCCCCAGGAATGAGCGTCGTTTTCGTGAACACGCAGGCCGTTCACGTCCCGCCGCGAGCCTGGGGCCGAAGGTTGGCCGTTGTGGCGAGGATCAGCAGTTGCAACCGCCTCACCATTTTGGATGTGCGACAGGGAAATTAAACCAGACAATCTGCACCAGGCAGTCGCCGGCAAACATCAGCGAGTTACATCGGGATTTTCGAACATGTCACATCGGTTGATTACGGATCAACAGCGATTTGAAGAGCTGTGCGAGCATATTCGCCAGGCCGGAGTGGTAGCGTTTGATACGGAATTTCTCTCGGAACATACTTATCGCCCGGCGTTGTGCCTGTTGCAATTCGCCACTCCCGAGCGATCGGCAGCAGTCGACCCGTTCGAGGTCCGTGACCTTTCCAGCTGGTGGAAACTGATGGCCAGCCAGGAGGTCCAGGTCATCGTCCATGGTGGCCGCGAAGAGGTCCGATTCTGCCTCTGGCTGGGTGGCTCACGCCCCGGGCGGCTGTACGATACGCAAATTGCCGAAGGGCTGATCAGTCGCAGCTTCCCGATCAGTTACACCTCGCTGGTGACGCGGGCACTGGGCCAGAAGACGCATGGCAAAGAAACTAGAACCGACTGGTCGAAACGCCCCCTGACGGAACGGCAGATTGCCTACGCCATTGAAGATGTCGACTTCCTGCTGGAGATCTATAAAAAACAGAGCGCCGACCTGCAGGCACGGGGACGCACCGCGTGGGTCGATTGCGAATTTGACCGGTTCATTTCTGACCTCGAACAAGAGCCGCATCGCGAAACCTGGCGCAAACTGCCCGGTGCCCAGGGATTATCAGCGCGAGAACTGGCGGTGGCCCGCGAAGTGTGCCTGTGGCGTGAAAAAGAAGCGTTGCAACGCGATAAACCCGTCCGCCGGGTATTTCGCGACGACCTGATCATTGAACTGGCGCGACGTCAGCCTGCGGATGTTACGGAATTGCTGGCGACACGCGATATGAATCGCTCCGACTACAAGCGGGTCGCCCACGATATTCTGGCCGCCGTGTCGCGAGGCGTAGCCACCCCCCGCGATCAGTGTCCCCCCGTCAAACGGGGCGATAAAGATCAGGACGAGCAGATTCTGGCACAGTTGCTCAGCATTGCCCTCGCCAACCGATGTGCCCAGATGGACGTGGCGGTCGGCATGGTCGGCACCACCGCCGACTTGCGGCACCTGGCCCGCTGGCATGTTTACCAGGACCGGTCGGGTGAGCCCCCCCGGCTTTTAAACGGGTGGCGCACTGAAGTCTGTGGCGAACTGCTCAAAGACGTGCTCGATGGCAAGATCACATTGCGGGTCGGTGACCCACGTTCCGATCACCCACTGGTGTTCGAGCGTCGGGAGAACTGAGGCACCGCCCCCTGTTGGCGAACTGATTCGCTGACAGGGAATGCCCCCCGTTATTCGCGATCAACGCCGGTCAACAGCTTCTCGATCGCGTCGGCCCGACTGGCCACTTCGTGCGTACTCCGCCGAATCTCCTCGGCGTCGACCGTCGAACGGGGATAGGTATCCAGCACCACGAACTTGGGTTGCCCGCCGATGTCGCGAATCGCCACACTGCCATGTGCCATTTCCGCATTGAGCTTCAAGGCGGCTTCGTAATAGGCCGGTTGGGCTGAACAACAGGTGCTGTAAATCAGGAGCAACCGCTCGGCCGATCCGTGTGCGCTGGGTTCGATGTAAACCACCTGCCGGCGGTGCCCCGGCAACTCGACGGTCAGGCGGAAGCGCTGTCCCCCTTCGCGAGTCCAACTGACGCGCGGGTCATCGCGGAAGGCCTGAGCCAGCAGGGTGTCGAGATCTCGCGACTGCCCCAGAATCGCCTGCAGTAATTGCGCCGCCTGGATGCCGTTGGCCGGGCGATTCGCCGGGTTCTTGTCGAGCATCATCGCCAGACATTCGGCGATCTCCAGCGGAATTTCCGGAACGATTTTGCGAATATTCGGGATGGGTTCGTTGAAATGCGCGGCGGCCAATTCGTGCAGCGATTCGCCATGGAACGGGACCCGCCCCGTCAACATCAGGAAGTAGGAAACCCCCAGGGCATACACGTCGGTCGCGGGACTGGCATCGGAGCCATGGTACAGTTCGGGAGCCATATAGTGCGGAGTACCGCACAATCCCTCGGGCAACCCTTCATCTCCCGGGCGAGCAATGCGCTTCGCCAGGCCAAAGTCGGCAATCTTGGGAATGCCCTGCAGGGTCATCAGCACATTGTCGGGCTTCAGATCGCGATGCACGATTCCCGCCCGGTGCGCCTCGGCCAGGCCATCGGCGATCCGCGCCGCCAGCGACGTGGCGTGCTCGGGCGCCAAACGGAGCTCGTCACGAATCAGTTGTCGCAACGAACGGCCAGGCACAAACTCCATCTCCAGGAAGTACAATCCCCGATCCTCACCGATTCCATGAATCGTAATGATGTTCGGGTGGACAACCTTGGCTGCGGCCTGACCTTCATTCACAAAGCGGTCGATGTAGTCCTGATCTTCGGAGACCAGTTCCGGCAACAGAATCTTCAGAGCACATGGACGGTCGAGGTCACGATGATGCGCCAGATAGACACGGCCCATCCCTCCGCGCCCCAGCAAGGCATCGATGCGGTAGATGTCCAAGTCGGTGCCGACGAGGGGATCGCGTTCATCGGACGCAGACTCAGACATATCGAGCCGTATGTCCTCGACCGCATCGTCGGGATCACTGGTGACGATGGTCTCCGCCAGTGGTACGGGGCGTGGATTACGAATCTCCCAGCCACAATGCGGACATTCCGTCACCAGATCCACCGGTTGCACTGGCTTGCCACAACGGGGGCAATCTCGATGCACGGCCAAAGGGGCTGGAGCTTGAAGTCGAGGTTCTTGCGACATGGACCGAAGAATTTGACCGCGGGATGAAGTGCCGATACATTAAAGTGTAGCGGGTCCGAGTGAATAATACAGTCGGAATTCGTTCCGACAGCGACAGTTTCTTTCCTGGCACTCCATGCCGGAGAAAAGAGCGCCCACGATGTCTGAATCGACCGACGCCGCGCCCTCCTCGTTTCCCCCGGAAACACATTCCCCCTCCGCCGAATTTGCGCAGGTTCCGCAATCGATATTTTTGCCGGAAGACCACGAACCCGGTGCGCCAGCACTCAACGTGGAGTCGGCACCAATCGCCGGTTCCAGAAATGGTCCCGGGTTCTTTGAGTCGCTGTTGTGGATGGTGGGCTTTCACATTGTCCAAGTCGCAGCCGTGATATTCGCGTGCGTGCTGCTGGTGTTTTCGTTTCTGACTTCCGCCGGTGGAGGACCGTCTGCCGAGTCGGATCTGATGGGCTCGGTGAACTCATTGATGTCGTACCTGGGTCCGCACCTGATTCATGTGTTTGGGTTTGCCCAGCTTTCGACAGTACTGTATTCGATGCTGGCAGTACGACTGCGTCTGGGTCGCACGGGTCTGCGTGAATTGGGTTGGCGTCTGCCCTGGAAAGGCCACGTGATTCTGATCGTGGCGCTGTGTGTGCCGTTGTCTTTTTTGTGCACCGCGCTGCAATCGGCATTGTTCGATGTGTTCCCCGCTTCTCGACATGAACTGGAGGACATGTTGAGGCTGTTTGGTCAAGCACCGCTGTCTCTGCTGATCCTCATCGTGGGACTGGGGCCGGGCCTGGGAGAAGAACTGTTGTTTCGCGGCTTGATTGGCCGCGGTCTGATCCGCCGCTGGGGATTGCCCGCCGGGGTCCTGTGCACATCCGTGTTGTTCGGTCTGTGGCATTTGATTCCCAGCCAGCCGCTGGCCGTGATCCCCCTGGGACTGGCCATGCATTTTGTCTACTGCGTGACCCGCAGTTTCTGGGCGCCGGTCGTATTGCATTTCCTCAATAATTCGCTGGCCATGGTCATCCTCAAATACAGCCAGCACCCGTTGGTCGAGCGAATCGGAAATGCTTCGGAGTGGCATCCGGGAGGGAATGTGCCGTTGCTGGTCGCCTCGGCAGCCACGGTCGCCGCCATACTGATCCTGCTTTGGCAAACGCGAGTGCTCTACCTGCGACCGGATGGCACAGTCTGGGACCAGGGCTTCCTGATCACAGCGGCCCCCCCACCGGAAGTCTCTGTCGTCGCGGTACATCAACAACCGCAATTGCTGATGCTGGCCGGCAGTGCGTTCAATTCCCTGGGTTTCGCGGCCGGACTCTGGCGTCTGACCGATTGGGCGGGTTTGCCGTGGTGATCTCGGGGCCGTCCTCAGAACACCCAAGGCGGCCCAGCCAACATTCAGCAGGCGAGAGTCTTCAACCCCCCAGACGTTCAGCCTGACTCCCCAGTTCCCGGGTCAGTCTGCAGGCAGACCAGCAAAGTTCAGAAAAACGGCTGGCTCCCTTCTCAACTGTCGGAACTTGACGGCTGAATGCGGGTTAAATGCCATGAGCATTCCCAAAGGCGGACCGTCGCCCCCCGTTCGTACGTGAGGAAGAATCCATGGATCGTGCGCGATTGCCGCAAATCTTCGCCATAACAATGCTTGTCATCGGCCTGGGACCTGCCGCTGGCTACTCGGCAGAAGGCCCTGCTTCGCAGGCCACACCCAAAAAACCGCGGCCACAGCAGGCTGTGCGGGAAAAACGGGTTCAAAATCGGATGCTCCGGCAGTCGGTCGCCGTTGCGGACAAGACAACGCCAGCGGTTTCCGGGGACCAAACCAAATCAGAAGCTGAGAACTCTGCCAAGCGAGAAGCGGCAGACCCTGCCCAGGTTGCCGCTCGCGTCGATAAGTTAATCACCGCCGAGTTACAGCAGGCCGGTATTGATGTCGCCCCAATCTGCAATGACGAAACGTTTTTGCGGCGAGTGTCACTCGACATTGCCGGCGTTCCCCCAAGCGTTTCGGAATTGACGCTGTTCGCACTCGACCCGTCATCTCAAAAACGATCTGCCGCGGTCGGGCGACTGTTGACGAGTGGTTCGTATGCCCGCAACTGGTCACGGTACTGGCATGATGTCGTAGCCACCCGAGCGACCGAGACCCGCCCTCAGTTTCTGATTCCTTCTCTCGCTGCGTTCGATCAATGGATCGAAAAACAACTGGCGGCGAATCGCCCCTGGAATGAAATCGCCACCGACCTGATGACCGCCACCGGCGACAGTCGCACGGAGGGACAGACGGCGTTGATCATCTCGCAGCGTGCCGAACCAGACGATATCGCCACGGAAGTCTCGCGACTGTTTCTGGGCATCCAACTGCAATGCGCCAATTGCCATGACCACCCGACCGACAGTTGGAAGCGAGAACAATTCCATAGCCTGGCGGCTTTTTTTCCGCGGATCCAGGTACGTCCCAAAGGCGAGTTGCAATCCCGCACGCAATCACTGGAACTCGTCTCCTTCACACCCCCATCAGGAAACGGACGGGGAGGGCGACCAGGCGATTTTCTGCGCGGAATCCGCGAGAACCCGAGCCTGTTCATCCGCCGTCTGGACAAAAACGGAGACCGACAGGTTTCACGCGAAGAAGTACAGCAGGCTCCGAATCCGCAACAGGCCGAACGACTGTTTGACCTGGGCGACTCCAACAAAGACGGCCTATTGACCGCCGACGAGTTGAAGAAACTCCCCGACCCTCCCATGAACCTGCCCGGGCGCGGCGCTGCCGAGTATCTGATGCCCGATCCCCAGGAACCCAATTCAACCGGCCAGAAACTTGACCCCGTCTTCTTTCTGGGTGGCGTTTCTCCCGGCAGCGGACTGCCTGACCTCGATCGCCGCCAGAGCCTGGCCCGCTATGTCACAGCGCCGACCAACCCGTGGTTTGCCAAAGCGTTCGTAAACCGGATCTGGGCCACCCTCGTGGGCGAGGGATTCTACATGCCGATTGACGACATTGGTCCCGAACGGACGGCACGCCACGCGGCCGCCCTCGAAGAATTGAGCCGCGAGTTCATTGCCAGCGGTTATGACATCGCGTGGCTGTTCCAGACCATCACCGGGACGGCGACCTACCAGAGGCAAACCCGGCCTCGTGATCCGAATCAGTCACTCCCGTTTGCGGCGGCCATTCCGACGCGATTGCGGGCCGACCTGTTGTATGACTCACTGGCGCATGTCTTGGGCTTTCAGGAACCGGAACCAGTGGCGGAAGCAGAAGGCGAGATGATGCAGGCAGCACAGATGATCCGCCGACAGAATTCGCCACGGGCCGTTTTTCACCAGACGTTTGCGTTTGATCCATCGACGACTCCTGACGAAATCAACGGCACAATTCCGCAAGCCCTGCTGCTGATGAACAACGCCGAAATCAATCGACTGATGCGGGCCAGCGGCAATACCCGTCTGCGACAGATCCTGGACAAGTTCCCGGACAACACCGCAGCGATCCGCGAATTGTTTCTCCTGGTGCATTCACGTGAGCCATCGGCACACGAAGCGGCCACCTGTCGCGATTATCTCGACCGCGTGTCCAACCGTCAGGAAGCATTTGAAGACGTTTTGTGGAGCCTGCTGAATTCGACCGAGTTCCAAACGAAACACTAAATTTCCAAGTGAGTACCGCACGATGCCATCTTTTCAGCAGCTTGAAATCACGACCGGACGTGGCCAGGTGACCCGACGCCATTTTCTGCGGAACATAACCGCCGGGGCCTTGGCGACCGGCACCCTCAATTTTCGCGAACTCTGCGCCCTGGGAGCGGGGGCCCTGCAGAAACAGGGAATGTCACTGATCCTGCTTTGGATGCAGGGGGGCCCGAGTCAGTTTGAAACGTTTGACCCCAAACCCGGAACCGCCACCGGTGGCCCGACCGAGGCGATCGAGACGGCCGTTCCCGGCATTCGCATCGCCCAGTGGTGGGAACGAACCGCGCAACAGATGCAGGACATTGCCCTGATTCGTTCGATGACCAATAAGGAAGGGGAACACGCCCGCGCGACCTATCAAATGCATACGGGCTACCTACCGACCGGTGCCTTGCGGCACCCCAGCCTGGGCTGTTCAATCGCCAAAGAGCTGGCACCGGCAGACCACAACCTGCCGGCAGTCGTTTCGATTGGTCCCGGCGGCAGAAACGCCGCCCAATTTGTGGGCTCGGGCTTTCTGGGCGTTGATGTCGATCCCTTCATCGTCGACACCCCAGGCTCGATACCACGCAACGTGGGCCTGGCAACGCCAAGCCCGCGCTTTGAACGACGTCTGGGGCTGCTGGGGGAACTGGAAAACGACTTCGCCGCGCGTGGCGGTGAAGTCGCGGTCGCCGATCACCGCCAGCTCTACGAAAAGACGCGACGGCTCGTACAAAGTTCGGATGTCCAGACCTTTGAATTCCGAGACGAATCGCCGCAGACCAAAGCCCAATATGGCGACAGCGACTTTGGACGCGGCTGCCTTTTGGCCCGCCGACTCGTCGAAGCCGGCGTGACCTTTGTCGAAGTTCGCAGTACAGGACCGAACGGCAATTGGGATACACACCGAGATAATTTCACACAAGTCGCAACGAATGCCAAAGTTGTCGATCCTGCATTCGCCGCGCTGGTGGCCGACCTGAAACAGCGGGGTTTGCTGTCGAGGACACTCGTTGTCTGGATGGGCGAGTTCGGCAGAACGCCCCGCATCAACCCCAATACGGGGCGGGATCATTACCCGCGCGTGTTCAGTGCGGCGGTGGCTGGAGCCGGGATTCGCGGGGGGCAGGTCATTGGCGAGTCGACAGCCGACGGCAGTGCGGTGAAATCCGACCCCGTCACGGCGCCTGACTTTTTCACGACCCTCTGTAAGGCCTTGAAAGTGGACTCCACGAAAGAAAACCTCAGCCCCATTGGCCGACCCCTGAAGATCGTGGATGGTGGTAATCCGGTCGACAAATTGCTGGGGTAGATTCCCGTTTCAGAACCACCACAAGGCGGATCACGCCCGGTGGCGCTGCTGCTTCGATAGCCTTTGAACTGACGAACCGGCAATCCGGTCGTCAAGACCAGAGACTGACTGCGAAACCGCGGCTCTACAGCTCAATCACGGACAATGCTCCCAGATCCGGGAGCTGGCGGGCGATCTCAACGAGATGGCTGTGGTGAGTGAAAAGAATTACCTGCGTCTTCGTCGACAATTGCCACAGGACCCGCAGTGCGGCCCCGGCACGCTGGTCGTCGTACATGGCTAAAATGTCATCCACGATCAGTGGCAACGGCTCCCGGCCAACCAGCGAAGATTCCAGGAGTGCAATTCGCAAGGCGAGGTAAATCTGATCACAGGTGCCCTCGCTCATGCCGCTGACGGGAACTTTTTGCCGATTGGCCCGCACCCCCACGAGTACGGCGTGCCCTTTTTCATCATATTCGGCCTGCAAGCCGGCAAACGATCCTAAAGTCAACATCGCAAACAACTCGGATGCGCGCGCCAACACCGGTCCCTGGCTCGTTTGGCGAAAGCGCTCCATCGCCCGCGACAAAATGGCCGCGGCCAGGCGGCAGCGGACATATTGCTCGGCGTCACCACGAATGGCCGCGAGCAGGTGTTCCGCCTCATTTTGCGCATCGGCGGCTTTACTGCTGCCATCCATCCGTTTCAATTCGTTACGATGCGCGCCCAAGGCTTCTGAGACCGATTGCTTTTCCTGTTCGAGCGCAGCAATACCTTCATCCAAAGCCTGCAGATCGATCGCTACGCGATCGGCATCAGCCTGCTCCGTCTGCTCGATCCACCCCGCGAGAGTCGCTCCGCCCGCCAATTCACCCAGGCGTTGTTCCAGCGCCTGAATTTCGGTTTCGGCCTGCCGGCGTTGGGCGGCTCGTTCTTCCGCCTGGGGCAACTCACCAGGTGAATCACAGCCCGCCTGCACACAAAGTTGCCGCAGTTGCTGCTGGGCTTGCGTCATCCGAGTCGCCGCGGCTTCACGGGCAACCTGCTGTTTCTGCAACTGCTCCTGCCAACTCTGGATTTTGGTCTGGTCGGTCAGAGCTCGATTCAAGCGATCAACCAGGTCCGCCACGGCGCGTTCGGTCGACGTATTCGCGGTATCAACCAGGTCACTGGCGACTTGCGCCAGCAATTGCCGCACTGAAAGCTGAAACTGCTGAGCATCCGCATCAATTCCAGAAATCCGCTCGTCCAGCCTTCGTGATTCATCCACGGCTTGCAGCAGTTCATCGACCGTTTCGAGCACGGCATTCGCTTCGGCCGGTTGGGCATCGGCATCGAGGCCGATCGTCGCCACGGCCTGGGCCCAATTGGAACGCCATTCGTGGAGCGCGTCCTGAGCACCTTGCGCCTTGCGCTCGGCTTCGGGCAGGCTTTCACGCAGACTTTCCAGTTCACTGGCCTGACGCTCGCGCTGTTGATTCTGTTTCTTGATCAGAGCGACGGTTTCTTCGCAGAAATCCAACGTCTGTGCCAGGGATTCTTCGGCCACCCGGGTCGGCAGGTCCAGCGCTGCCAGGCACGTGTTCAGTTCCGCGCGATAAGAACTGATTTGTGAATGGACAAGCTGCAGGTCGGCCTGCCTTTGGCGAATTTCAGCCGCGACTTCTACCAATTCCTGCTGTGGCGTGCGCCACGACCGCATCTCGCGCGGTGACAACGGCTCGATCCCCGTCGGCGTCCATTGCGACTGCCAGTCACAACCGAGCTGCTCGCGACGATGTTCGGCTTCCGTACAAGCCTGAGTCGAGTGGCCCAGATCGGCTTCGATCTGCTGCAATTCGGCGGTAAGCTGTGCCCGCTGCGCCACACGATCGGCCTCACGACGCAACCGATCGGCGATGAGATCCGCCTGCTCGATACTCGCGCGGAACGCTACCAACAGGTTCCCACCGGGGGCAAATTCCGCCACGAAATCTTGCGCACTTTCCGCGACAGATCGGTCGAGGGCAGGGCTCGAAATAGGCGAAGGTTGATTAGCGGCCGCATCCAGACCAACTTTTTGAATCAGGTCCCAACCGACATCACGTCGTTGACGAATGGCTGACAGTTCCACCTCGGTGGGGACATCGCGCTCCAGTCGCAGAATGTCGAGCTGGCTTTGGACCCGCAGACGGTCCTCATTCAGTCGTTCGAGCTTTTCGCGACAGCGGCGGACCGCAACCTCCGCATCGGCCAGCACCGTCTCGAACCGTTCGATCGTCTCCAGATTCGGGAGCGGAAGTTTTTCGAGCTCCGCCAATGTCCCCTGAAATAAAGGCAATCGAGCCAGGGCAATTTCCGATTGCTGAATCAGACGGTCCAGCTCCGCTTGTGCTTTTATCGTCTGGGCGTCCAGATTGCCTGATTTTTGCACCTGGCGAATCGTCCGATCCAAGTCGGCGACATTCCGCTCAGGAGGTAAACGATCGACCTCAGCCTGCACACGCTGAATTCGCTCGCCCAGCTTCTGGAATTCCTCCTGACTCAGACGCTGCGCTTCGAACAGGGCCTTAAATTCGCCAGCCAAGTCTTGAATTTTACGCCGTTGCAATTTGGAAAGCCGGAGTGAATCGGCTTCCGTCAGTGATGCCGGCCGCGCGAGTTGCGTCACGCGGTTCGCGGCATCCCGTTGGGCGCTGTCACGTTGGGCTACAAGCCGCGGACGGTCCTGAGCTGCTTTTTGATAACTTCCCAATTCGGCGTGCAGTTGCGTGATGGCCGTGCGATGCTCAACCAGTTCCGTCGGCACTTGCACGGACTTGAGTTCCCGTTGCAGCCGCTCGCATTCCTGATGTGCCTGGGCCTCGTCAGTCTGAGCGGTTGCCAGTTTCAACTCGGCCTCGCGACGATCGACAGAAAACGAAGCCAGCAACAGGGGGGCATCGGCCACGTTGGCGAGGGCAGCACGTAAGGGCCCCAGCCGACCGATCAACGGCAATGATTGGCGAATCCGATCGAGCCGGCTGCGCTCAATCCGCTTTCGGTTCAATTCTGCATCCAGCTCACGCTGACGCTTTTCCGCTTTACGCAATTCCCGGTCGTGTTCCACCCATTGTGAGGTCGGCAACTGCGTGTCGCGGATTTCCTTGCGGAGTCTTTCTAATTCCGACAAGTTGACTGCTATCCGCTGGTTGGACCCACGCGGTTTGAACAGTGCTTCAGCGTCTTCCTGTAACTGCTGCTGAACGGCACTCAACCCGACGGCACCAGTTCCGGCCGCAAACAGAATTTCCCCCAGATCGCCACCCCCCGAAACGAGCAGATTGCCCCCGCGACGGAGTTCCTCATAGTCGATACCAAACCGCTGCGTGAAAGCCGTCTCGTCGATGCCCCCCAGCACAGACACC
>JAFEBR010000761.1 GCA_018242565.1 Planctomycetota bacterium
CGGCAAGATTCGCTCGCTGCAGGAAATTCTGACATCGAGCGAAACGGGTGCGGTGCAGACCCTGCCCCTGATCATCAAGGCCGACACTCCGGGTTCGGTCGAAGCGCTCAAAGGCGAAATCACCAAATTCACTCACCCTGAAGTCGAAGTCAAGATCCTGCACGAAGGGGTCGGCGGTGTGAACGAAAGCGACGTCTACCTGGCGGCCGCTTCGGGCGCCATCATCGTCGCCTTCCATGTGGTCGCCGAAGACCGTGCCGAACAACTCGCCGAACGCGAAGGGGTGGAAATTCGTCCGTACGGTATCATTTACGAGATCACCGACGACATTAAGAAAGTCATGGAAGGACTGTTGCCTCCCGAACGCGTCGAAACGCAAACCGGGCGGGCCCTGGTCCTCAAGGTTTTCGAAATCAGCCGGTATGGCAAGATTGCCGGTTGCCGTGTCCTCAATGGCATTATCGAACGTTCGAACCGCATCCGCGTCGAACGCGACCAACGGATTGTGAACGAATACCCGATCGCCTCGCTCAAGCGAGGCAAAGACGACGCGAAAGAAGTTCGCGACGGGCTGGAATGTGGTATCCGGCTGGATGGATTCGACGACATCAAGGAAGGGGATATTCTGCGGGCGTTCAAGGTCGAAGAGATTAAACGCACGTTGTAACAACGTCACGCGGCAGAGAGACTGTTGCTTCCCGGTTCAGCGAGAGAATGTTTCTGAAATGAGTTCGCGACGTATTGCGAAAGTCGCCGAAGCCTTGCGCGAAACGATCAGCACGACCGTGCTGTTCGGGATTCGAGATCCGCGGGTGAAGAACGTGACCGTACTCCGCACTGAAGTCAGCCCCGATCTGAAATCTGCCCGGGTGTTCGTGTCGGTGATGGGAGACGAGACGGCACAGTCACTGGCGATGCATGGCTTGCGATCCGCCCGCGGATTCATCCAGTCTCAAATCGCGGAAAAACTCGAACTGCGCTACACCCCGATTCTGTCGTTCGTACTCGATCAGGGGATCAAACGCAGCATCGAGGCCTCGGCGATTATTCGGAATGCCCTGGCGGACAGTGTGACATCCCCGGCCGAAGAGGGGACCACCGGCGACGCAGAGGGTGAACCCACGACCGGAGACCCGTCCGTCGAGGAGGGGGCCGACTCCACCATTCTGGCCGACACGTCGGCCGGACGAGACCGACAGCGTGTTCCCGGTTGCGATGGGAACCAGACCACCGAATCAATGGAAATTGACGGATAAGACGACATGGTTGCAGCCAATCGCTCAAAAACTGCGGACAAGCAAGAAGTCTGCCGCAAAGTGACTTTGCTGCTGAAAAAAGCTTATGGCACGACATCTCCGAAACAGGAATTACCTGTTCTCGAGACGTTGTTGTACGCCATTTGCCTCGAGAACTCGGTTCCCGAGCTGGCCGAAAAGGTCTACGCCAAACTGCTGAACGCGTTTCACGACTTGAACGAAGTCCGGGTGAGTTCCATCGCCGAATTGTCGCCGGTCTTTTCTGACCAGAGCGACCCCGAATGGCGTGCCGCGCGAACGAAAGCTGTCCTGCAGCACGTTTTCGAAACGAACTACGCGTTCGAATTTGAATCACTCCGCCGCAAGACCGCGGAACTGGCTGTGAAGCAACTGGCCAAAATCCCCCAGATTTCGTCGTTTGTACGGGCCTACGTGATGCAGCATTGTCTGGGCAGTCACGTGCTGCCAATCGATGACAAGATGCACGCAGCGCTGGCCTGGCTGGGATTGGCCGAACGCGACCAGACTCCTGAACAGACCAGCGAACACCTGCGGTCACATGTGCGGAAGGCGGACGCGCCGCTGTTTTGCCATCTGCTGGGCTGCGTCGCCAATGACTCGAAACGTTCGCGCGCGTTTGCCAGCGGCGGCGGCAAAGGTGAAGATGCCGGGCATGATCCGGTCGATCGGCTCGAGCAACTTTTGGAACGTGGCGAAGTGCGTGCTCCCAAGCCCAAAGCCCAGAAACCCGCGGCTCCGCCGGCACGCCGCGAAGTGAAAAGCAAGTCGCGCTCTTCTTCGTCGTCTTCATCGAACTCGAAGAAACGACACTGAATCCGTTGTGCGGTTTTGTTTGCGAATGACCTAGTCAATACGGAGGTGGCGTCATGAAGGGTTTCATGATCACTAGTAGACCAGGATGGTGGCTGGCCGGCATCGTCGGTCTGGCGTTGAATTTGAGCACGACATCCCGGGCCTGGTCTCAGGGGCCGGCCGAAACGGCGACCACTCCAGCCGGCAAGGGAGTGCAGTTTCAAGAGTTCGAAGATCCGGTAGAGCTACTCGATCCCCTGCAGAAACGCACCCCGGCCGATGAAGCTCGCATCAACGCGATGGCGGCTTTCGCCCGTGGACGCATTCTGGAAGAGCGCGAAGACTACCGCGGTGCTATCAGCGCCTATGAAAAGGCCATTGAATTCGACCCCACCGCCTTGCCAGTCTACAAGACACTGATCAGCCTGGCGACCAATCTCCGCCGTGGCGATTTGGCAATCAAGTGGATCACCCGGGCTGCAGAGGCTAATCCGACCGAACTGCTCTTCGTGCAGCAGGCGGTGCGAATTCTGGTGGAAACGAACGACACTAAGGGAGCCGTCCGCATCCTTCAGAAAGCCGTAAGCGCCCCCAATGTGGATACGCATTCGGCACGCTACGTCGACTTCACGCGGATGCTGGCCCTGATGTACCTGGAACTCGACCGGACTGACGAAGCCGTGGCGGCCTTGACCGTTGTGCTCGAGGCCCTCGCCAAGCCTGAAGCCTATCAGCTGACTCCGCAACTCGTCGACACGTATCGCAAGGAACTGGACTTCGAGAAAATCGGTCAGGTGTTCCTGAAAGCCAAGAAGACAGACCAGGCGCTGGCCGCGTTTCAGATGGCTGCCGATCTGAAAAAAGGCAAGCCGCACGCCAACCTGAGCTTCAACCTGGCCCAGGTCTATCTGCAGGCAGACAAACCCGATGATGCGTTGAACGAATTACAGAAGTACATCAACGCCCAGACGCAGTCGAAGGGACGGGCGGCTTACGACCTGCTTTCAGAAATTCTGATGAAGCTGGGCAAGGCCGATGAACTGATTCCGCGGTTGGAAAAGGCCGCCGAAAATGACGCCCGCAACAGCATCTTGCAGTATTACCTGGCCGACCTGTACGCCGGAGCGAATCGCTTGGATGACGCCGAGGCGTTATACAAGAAAACGCTGGCCGCCACGGTCGACGTGCAGGGCTACGTTGGCCTGGCCGGAATTTACCGCCGCCAGGAACGGGCCGAACCGCTGCTTGAGGCTCTGGCCAAGGGCTATGGCGAATCGGGTGATCTGGCCGAATTCGCAGGCGAGATCAAAGAAATTATCGCCAGCCCCAAGCTGCTGGAAAAACTGCTCGAGCAAGCCACCCAGATTTCTCGCACCCCGCCGGCCAAGGTGGATTTCCCCACAGGGTATATTCTGGCCAACCTGTCAGGCTCGGCGAAGAAAATGGAACTGGCCGACAAGCTCTATCGGTTGCTGCTGTCGATCAAGAAAGATCGCGCCGAAGTTTTGTACCGGGAACTCGGTTCGCACTATTTCGACAGCAAGCAATACGCAGAAGCCGGGCAGATTTTCATGGAAGCAGCGGAGGACGACGACCTGTCCGACAGTCGCCCGCAAAACCTGCTGATGGCGACCCGAGCACTGACGCTGGCCGATAAGCCCGATCAGGCACTCGCGGCCATCATGGCGGCGCAGGCCATGATTCCGAACAATCCCATGCTGCGATTTCAGGAAGCGTGGGTTTATTACTACAGTCGTCAGTTAGATGAGGCCATAGAACGTCTCGAAAAACTGATCGCCGACTTCCCACAGCCGATCCCGCAGATTCGGGAAATCGTGCGGCAGTCGCAGCACACCCTGTCGAATATCTATGTTTTGAGGGGCGACAATCGCAAAGGCGAAGAGATTCTCGAAGCGATATTCGAAGAAGACCCCGACGACGAACAAGTCAACAATGACCTGGGTTATTTGTACGCCGACCAGGGTAAAAACCTTGAGAAGGCCGAGGCCATGATTCGCAAAGCGGTCACGGCCAAGCCCGAAAACGGAGCCTATCTCGACAGCCTGGGTTGGGTCTTGTTCAAGCAGGGCAAATATGAAGAAGCGATTCCCTGGCTGGAAAAAGCCGTGAAGAACCAACAGGGGGTCGGAGACGAAACCCTGTTTGAGCATCTGGCAGAAGCCTACGATCGGGCGAAACAACCTGAAAAAGCACTTGAGGCCTGGAAGAAATCGCTGGAGTTGGCCGAGAAATCGAAGAATCCTGATCAGAAGTTGATTGAACGCGTCAAAGCTCGGCTGGAAAAGAACAAAAACTAGGGGGAAACTCAACGCAGGTCCCCGGCGGCGCATTATCGAGCCGGGGAAAGCCGGGCAGGATCACACCGGCATCGCCCACTGCCTTGGCACGCGAGATCGGTCCGGTCGACTGTCATTTTCATTCGAAAGACGGTCAGTCATCTGACGATGAGTTGACGTCGCGGGTCTGGCGAATCCAAGGCGACTGTCCCCAGGTCTGTCTGATCCCATTTCATCACTTTACTTGATTCACTGGTTTGAAGAACTATGGCTGGCCATTCCCATGCATCGAACGTCGCCATCCGCAAAGGGGCCAATGACAAAAAGCGGGGTGCCCTGTTTGGCAAACTGAGCCGGGCGATCATGGTTGCCGCGCGCCACGGCGGTGGCGATCCAGACATTAACCTCAAACTGCGGTACGCGATCGATAAAGCCCGGCAGAACAGCATGCCGAAAGACAACATCGAGCGTGCGGTGAAAAAAGGCTGCGGCGAACTGGAAGGGGAAGATCTGGCCGAGTTAGTCTACGAAGGGTACGCCAGTGCGGGAGTCGCGGTCATTTGCGATATTCTGACCGAGAATCGCAATCGGACCGCCGGAGAAATTCGCAAGATCTTCGAAATCTACGGTGGCAACCTGGGAGCCACCAACTGTGTGGCCTGGATGTTCGAACGGAAGGGTCTGTTCGTCATTCCCGCGCAGCACGCCACGGAAGAACACATTTTTGAAGTGGCACTCGAGGCCGGCGCCGACGATGTCAAAGCCACCGGAAAATCGTTCGAAGTGACCTGTGATGTGACCCGTTTCGACGCCGTCAATGCGGCACTGCAGGCAGCCAAAATCCCCACGGATGTGGCAGAAGTCGCACGACTGGCGGCCAATACTGTCGAATTGAATGAAGACGACGCGCGACGCGTACTGGCGCTGATCGGGGCACTCGAAGAGCACGAAGACGTCCAATCGGTGACAGCGAACTACAGCATCGCAGATGAATTGCTCGAAAAAGTGCTCGGCGGTCAGTAGACCTGGAAAGCTCAATGGCCATGATTGAATTTCACTGCGAACACTGCGGAAAACTGCTGCGAACGGCCGATGACAAGGCCGGCCTGCGGGCCAATTGCCCGGGTTGCGGCGAGACCGTCACCGTTCCCGCGGCGGTAGACGAAGTCGAACTGGTCGTCGATCATGGCGACGATGGCCACGACGCTCCCCCGCCCCTCCCCTCGCGACCAGCACGTTCAAGCGCCGGATCCAAATCCACAACGACCTGTCCGATGTGTGGCGAAACAACGTCCACCACCGGCCGAAGGTGTCAGCATTGTGGTGAAGAGTTAAAACCCCGTTCACGGGCGAAGTCGTCGCAAGAACCGCATCGCGGGGTTCTCATCCTGATCCTGGGAATTCTGGGGGTTGTCTGCTGCGTCCCGTTTGGAATCGCCTCGTGGGTGATGGGTTCGGGGGACTTGAAAAAGATGGATGCCGGTCAGATGGATGATTCCGGCCGCGGCCTCACCATGGCGGGCAAAGTCATCGGCATTATTTCTGTGGTCCTCGCCCTCATCAGTGTGGGGTTCTTCGCCATTGGCGTGATTGCCGAGATGGCAAACCCGCATTGATTTCGCCGCGGTCGTTCGTCAGTTAGAATGTCTTCGGCTCGGTCCGCCGTCGGCATCAGCCGAGTCGGTTCGATCAGATCGGAATGCTAACGCTGGCTGCCCATCGACCAAACAGAAGCATCACGGCCTGCGACCAAAACGCAGGGAAAATTGCGCTCACCGCGGTATCAGACATCTTCGAGGAGTACACGTGACGATCGAATTTCATTGCCCGCATTGCGGCAAACTGTTGCGGACCCCCGACAATAAATCCGGGGTAAAAGCCAATTGTCCGGGGTGCCAGGAAATGGTGACCGTTCCGCAACCCCAGGCCGAAGACCGCCCCGCGGACGAGTACCTGCCCGTCGCCACTCCAGAGTCGGAAACGAGCCACACTGCGGAAGAAGACCTCGATGACACCAAGCCGTGCCCTATGTGCGGCGCAACGATCAAAAAACTGGCCAAGAAATGTCGGTTCTGCGGCGAAGTGCTGTCCGTCTCGCAAAAACGGGCGGGCGTCTGGAACCATACCGAAATCGACATGGGCGAGGTGTTCGAGACCACCTGGAAGATCTACAAAAAGCAATTCGGGCTGATCTTGGGCGGCGTGATCATCTGGATGGCTGTGCCGTTCGTCGTCAACATCGTCACGTCCTTTGTTCAACAAATCGTGGCAGTAGGAGTTGCGGCGGGAGCCCGTCAGGGGGGCGGCGGCGGCGGACAACAGGCGCAGGCCGCCGTCGGATTGATCATGATCGGCATGTCGCTGGTCGGTTTTGCGATCAACTACACTGTGCAGCAATTCATGCAGGGAGGCGGCATGCGCTTTCTGCTGCGAATCATTCTCGAGGATAACGCCGAAATTCCCGAACTATTCTCGGGTAAGCCGTATCTGCTGCGACTCATCGGCGGTGGCCTGTTGTACGGCCTTATGATCACGGTGGGCCTGATCTTCTTGATTATTCCAGGCATCATTCTGGCACTGATGTTCTGGCCCTTCATGTATATCATCGTCGACCGGGATGTCGGCGTGATGGAGAGCTTCGAAAAAGCCCGCCAGATCATGTCGCGGAACTACCTGACAATTTTTGTGCTGTCGATTCTCGCGGCACTGATCAATTTGGGTGGGATGCTGGTACTCTGCGTGGGTATCTTTTTCACGATACCCTTTACCTACCTCTTGTTCGCGGTGGCCTACGCGGCCATGACCGGGCAGATTTCGACGTCCCAAGAATAACGACTCGTGTTGAACAGGATGGTTGCTGCAGGATGGTTCGGGAACCGGTAATTCGGGGGAACGGAGGCGACGACGACGAAGGACGTCCACCGGAGGGGCCACGATTTTCGGGCTTACCCGATGACGACCGCCGCCTCGATGAAGAGTTGCGCCCGCAGCGACTGGAAGACATTGTCGGCCAGCGTGAAGTCGTCGACCGGTTGCGGATCATGCTGAATGCCGCGCGGAAACGACAGACTCCGCTGGGCCATCTGTTGCTCGATGGACCTCCGGGCCTGGGAAAGACGACCTTTGCTACAGTGCTGCCGCGGGAAATGGGAACCGATTGCCAGATCACGTCGGGTCCCGTTCTGTCGGCTCCCAAAGATCTGCTGCCCTACCTGACCAACGCGGGGCATGGATCGATTCTATTCATCGACGAGATCCACCGACTGCCCCCGGCGGTCGAGGAATTCATCTACCCGGTCATGGAAGATTTCCGTGTGGACATCTCGCTGGGCGAAGGGCTCAACGCGCGGGTCATTAACATGAAGCTCAAGCCCTTCACGGTGATCGGCGCCACCACGCGCAGCGGCCTGTTGACGGCCCCCTTGCGTGACCGGTTCGTCAATCGCGAACGTCTCGAATTCTACGAAGCAGCCGACCTCGCAGAGATCGTCGTGCGAAACGCCCGGAAGCTGAAAACCAACATCACGCCCGAGGCCACGCATGAGATTGCCCGCCGCAGCCGGGGTACGCCCCGGGTGGCCAACAATCTCTTGCGGTGGACGCGCGATTTTGCCGACAGCGAGGCCAATGGCGAAATCACCACCGAAGTTGCCCGTGAAGCGCTTGCCAAACGCGAGGTCGATTACCTGGGACTCGATCGGCAAGACCGGCGGTATCTCACAACGGTCATCTCGGTGTTTGGGGGCGGCCCCGCAGGCCTCTCGGCCATTGGGCACAGTATGAACGTCTCGACCGATACGCTGGAAGACGAAGTCGAACCGTTTCTGCTGCGCTGCGGACTGATCCAGCGCACGCCCCGCGGCCGGATCGTCACCGCGGCCGCCTTTGAACACCTCAATCTCACGCCCCCCGACCCCAACGATCCGCAGCGCAAGCTGTTCTGACAGCGGATCAACCCGCCCCCCCGGCAGGGACGCGCGCCATACAGTGCGGCGCGGCATCGCCGGTTCACTTGGCCGGCAAACCCTGCAACGGCGACTCCGCGCGCGCGGCTTCAACCGGGCGCTGCAGCGCCGCAAACGCCCGCGCGAGTGCCTGCAATTGACTGGCGGTTAACGTCTCTTCGGTCCGCAATCGGGCTTCGCATAACAGCACGTGTGGCACGTGCTGTCCGGACGTGCCGAGCCAATCAATCAACTTCGGGATCCGTGCCGCGGAAAGCTTTTGGGGTCGTGTGGAGAGTCCAGGCAAGTCTCCGGTAACGGATGACGTCGGCTCAGGTGTATTTCTGGAATACCAACACAGGCTGGCTCACCTGATCGCAGCCCGCCCAACCGTCACGGCCAAACGCCGCCTTCCAGTCTGGCAGCGGAATCGGAAAGGCCCATGGGAAATCAACCCGGCTAACGAAATTGTCAGGGAAATATCAAATTTGAGGGGCCCAGCCTTCGATCGTAAACACTCGTATTCCCCGGCGAGGGCCGACTGACCGCGTACC
>JAFEBR010000762.1 GCA_018242565.1 Planctomycetota bacterium
CAAATCGATCGACCACGTCACACTCGTGGTGACCGACCTCGAACGCAGTGCCGACTTCTATGTCAATCTTTTGGGCATGCAGCGGGTCACGCGTCCCCAGTTCAATTTTCCGGGCTTATGGTTTCAGGCGGGGGCCACGCAGATCCACCTGATCGAGAAACACGATTTATCGTCGCAGGCAGGCCTGCCCGACGCGCCGGCAACCGCCGGGGCCGGGCGCGTGTTCCACTTTGCCTTTGAAGTCCCCAGTTTCGAGGTCGCCAAGGCCCGTTTGGAGAAAGCGGGAGTCAAAGTGCGGGGGACGGGCATGCGTCCCGATGGGTTCAACCAGCTCTGGTGTTACGACCCCGACGGGCACGTCGTCGAGCTGTTTGCGCCGGCCAAGTAGGCCGCGTCGGGCAAGGTCTGATCCGCTCGTCCGGCTTCCGTGCGGTGAACCTCTGGGTCTGCTTGCCAGCAGGCAAAAACAGGTCCTATTCTGCCGAATCCACCGGAAATGGGGCTGCGCAGATCGCTCTGATCGACATTTGCGATGCAAATGGCCGAACGGTTGGTTGGGTTGGGCCAAATCTCCGAGCCGGACTGGATTCCGGTGGTAGACTGTTTCTATACTGGCCAAAACACGTGTTTTGCACCTCGGCATATCCCCTAAAACCGTCAGTTTCTCGGCTGAAGCAGCGCGAATGATCAAAAATATGATATTTGCCTCGATGGGAATTTCGGGATTAGTAGCCCTCCTGTCGATTCTGGATCTGTCGGCAGGGATTCCCTTCGCAGGATACAGTCTGGCGCTGGACATCATGCTGCTGATTACCGCCGCGATCGTTGGCTACCTGAGCTGGGACGCGTATCGCGAGAACCGTTAAACTTGATAAGGGGTTCGTTGTGAGCAAGAACGGACTGATTCTCGCCTCATTAGTGGGAGCCATCCCGGGCGCGTTAATCACCTACCTGATGGTGATGGCGTTCATTAATTTCGCGGGCGGCCCCACGGTTCTGCACAAGATCCTTTGCGTGCTGTCGATGCTGATCGGCCTGCTGCTGACCGCGCTCCCCATCGGGATTTTCGTCCTGGGCGGTCCCAAGAGCGAAAAGAACGCCAAGAAAGATGCCGACGACGAAGATAGTGGCAAAAAGGCGGGCAAATCGAGCCGTAAAAAAGAGGACGAGGACGACGAGGTCGAAGAAATCGAGGAAGTCGACTCGGCCGATGCTGTCGAGACGCTGGACGCCGTCACAGACGAGAACATTGAAGTTGAAGAGGGCTCCCTCGATGAATTTGCCGTCACGGGTGAAGTCCTCATTGATGACGACGACGTAGAAGACGCGGCCCCGAAAAAGCCGAAGAAGCGGTAACCAGCACCAACTCGCGGGGTGCAGCATGGGCGTGACGTATTACAAGCGGTATCGCATGGAGATTGACCTGGGTCGAGTCTCCCTGCCCGCCGAGTCTCTTCCCGCGAGCTATGAATGGGTGGCTTGGTCCCCCAACCTGCTTGAGCGGCACGCGCTCGCAAAATTCGAAAGCTTTCGCGCGGAAATCGACTCTGAGGTGTTCCCCACCCTGGGAGACCCCGCCTCGTGCCGCTGCCTCATGAGCGAAATCGTGCAGCGGGCCACGTTTGTCCCCGATGCGACCTGGCTGATCAGCTGTCGGCTCGCGGAAGGCATCTACGAAGACTGTGGCACGATTCAAGGATTGGTCCAGTCAGGCCAATGGGGCGCCATCCAGAACGTAGGGGTCGCCGTGGAGCATCGGGGCAAAGGATTGGGCAAAGCCCTCGTCCTGAAATCGCTGCGGGGCTTCCAGCAGGCCGGCGTCGACCGTGTGTACCTCGAGGTCACCGCACGCAACGCGGTCGCCGTCAATCTGTACCGCTCGCTCGGCTTCTGCCTGGCAAGGACCACCTACAAGGCCGTCGAGAAGCCCACCCCGATCTACGCGGTGTTGTGACTCGCACCGACGACCACGCGCTGAGGGCCAGGCACTTCGGTCGACTCAAACGACATAACGACCTCCAGTCGGTTGAGTCGCCAAATCGGCTACTGGCCTCTTGCGACCGCAACAGATTTCGCCGTTTTTGATTCAACACTTGTCGAATACGGTTCGACCCGCGAGAATGCCGTTTTCGACAACATTTTTTGCTCAACCGCAGGACTGTTTCATCAGGATGGCCGACCAGCAGATCCAGACGCATGCCATTTCCAGCGGACTGACGCTGATCGTAGAACCCATGGCGGACGTGCAGTCCGCCGCTTTCTGCCTGCTGATTCCTGCCGGGAGCAATTACGACCCGCCGGGAAAAGCCGGTTCAGCGGCCGTCTTGTGCGACTGGTTGATGCGCGGCGCGGGCTCACGGGATAACCGCGAGTTGTCCAACGAACTCGATAACCTCGGGGTGCAGCGCAACGAGGGCGCGGGCAACAGCCACATCAGCTTCGCGGGAGCCACGCTCGCCGAAAGCCTGCCGCAAACGCTGCGAATTTACGCTGACATCGTGCGGTCACCCCACCTGCCCGCCGACGAGTTCGAACCGGCCGTGGCGGGCATAATCCAGAATCTCCAGGCGATCGAAGACGAACCGCGGCAGAAGGTGATGGTGGAACTGCGTCGCCGCTGTTTCGAGGCCCCCTGGGGCATTCCCAGCGAAGGGACCTTTGAAGGGGTCGCGGCGCTCACTCCGGACATCGTACGGCAACATTTTGAAACCTGTGCCAGCCCGCATGATGCCATTCTGGGCATCGCCGGGAATATCAACGTCCCGCAGGCCCTTGAACTCGTTGAAGAACTGTTTGGCGACTGGAAGGCCAAGCCGGCCCCCGCCATCGTGACCGGTCCGCGTGGTCCACAGCGCGATCACATCCACCACGACTCAACGCAGACGCAAATCGGCATTGCTTACAATTCGGTCCCGTATTGCGATCCCGATTATTACGCCGCCTGGGCCGTCGTCAGCATTCTCTCGGGAGGCATGAGTTCGCGATTGTTCACCGAGGTGCGGGAAAAACGCGGCTTGTGTTATTCGGTCTACGCCTCACTGAACAGCCTGCGTGATCGTGGCCAGGTGCTGTGCTACGCCGGGACCACGGTCGAACGTGCACAAGAGACCCTGGACGTCACGCTGGGAGAACTGATCCGCATCGGCCAGGGAATTTCCACCGACGAACTCGACCGATGTAAGGCCCGCGCCAAGAGTTCGCTGATCATGCAGCAGGAATCCAGTTCGGCCCGCGCCTCATCGAATGCCCGTGACTGGTATCATCTCGGCCGCGTCACCTCGCTGGAAGAAGTCCGCAATAAAATTGAAGCACTGACTGTCGAGTCGCTGCTGGAATACATTTCGCGCTATCCCGCGAAAGATTTCACCGTCTTGACACTCGGTCCCAAACCGCTGGAGGTCAACCTTGGAGTTTCATGAGGCGCGGCTGGCGAACGGCCTGCAGGTTATTGCCGAGCACAGCCCGAGCGTGTACAGCGCGGCGGTGGGGTTCTTTGTGCGCACCGGTGCGCGAGATGAAACGGACGAGATTTCAGGGGTCAGCCACTTCCTGGAGCACATGGTCTTCAAGGGCACCGCGCGACACTCGGCAGACGATGTCAATCGGGTGTTCGACGAAGTTGGGGCCAAGTACAACGCGTCGACCAGTGAAGAAATCACCCTCTTCTATGGCGCTGTGCTTCCGGAATATCTTCCCCGGACATTTGATTTGCTGGCCGATATCCTGCGCCCATCGCTGCGGCAGGAAGATTTCGACATGGAAAAGAAGGTGATTCTAGAGGAAATCGGGATGTACGACGATCAGCCGACGTACACCGCCTACGAGCATCTGATGCAGGCCCATTTTTCGGGGCACCCTCTGGGCCGCAGCGTCCTGGGGACGAATGAGAGCATTACGGCTTTAACCTGCGAGCAGATGCGGGCCTATCACAAAACCCGCTATGTCGGCGGCAATATCATTCTGGCAGTTGCCGGGAAGTTTGACTGGCCCCAGGTGTTATCGTTGGCAGAGCAATACTGTTCCGACTGGCCCGCCGGGGGTGGTCTGCGAAAAACGACCGAAGCCCGCCCCCAGGGAGGACTGAAGCTCGTCCAAAAACCCAACAGCATGCTGCAGCATGTCATGCACATGGCTCCTGCCCCCACAGCAGCCAGCCCGCTGCGGTACGCGGCCGACATTCTGACGGTCATCGTCGGGGATGACTCGGGCAGTCGGCTGTTCTGGGAACTGGTTGACCCCGGTTTTGCCGAGACTGCCGATGTGGGATTCAATGAGTTCGACGGCAGCGGCGCCTACATTGGATATTTCAGCTGCCCTCCTGAAGAAGCACAGAAGAATCTGGCCCGTATCCAGGCGATTTACGACGACGTCAACAAGAACGGGGTCACCGAAGTCGAATTGAATCAGGCCAAGAGCAAGATCGCCTCGCGAATCGTTCTCAGAAGTGAACGCCCCATGGGGCGATTGGCCGCCTTGGGCCATAACTGGGTCAACCGCAGTGAGTACCACCGGGTCGCAGACGATCTTGAGATCCTTCGCCAAATCAAGCTGGCGGACATTCGGCGACTGCTCGAACAATATCCCCTGCGACAACTGACAACATCCACAGTGGGCCCGCTCGACGAACTGCGGATCTGATCTGCACAGCCTCTGTCGCCTCCCGGCAGGTCTGAGCCAAGCTCGTGATCCGCACCACGGACACAAACGGCCCCCGTGTCAGCCAAACGGCACGCCGAAAAGACGGCCTGTTTGCGGCACGGATTGGGAAATGACAGGGCCATTCGCCAATCCCAAGCCACCACGCCAGCCCCTCAGACATCCCAGACTTCCAATTTTTGCAATCCGCGCCAGAACTCGGGTTGTCGCATTTGGGGTGTTCTGCTAAATCCTCGCGCCATCAATCTTTCCGTCTAAATTTATTGCGCAAATGAGTTGTCATTAATCGCCTCGCCTACGGGACATTCCATGGAAGGTAAAGTCTCCGAGCGGCAGCACCACGGACTCGTGGAAACGGTGCTGCACGCGACGACCAGCATTGTTGCTCATCATCCGGTTTTTACCCTGCTGATCTGTCTGGGGCTGGCCGGTGCGGCGGCATACTACACGCAAAGCAACCTGTCCTTTAAAACCAGTCGGGCCGACCTCATTGACCCGCGGACCGATTACCACCAGCGGTGGATCAATTACACCCGGGAATTCGGCGACGTCACCGAAGACATGGTCGTGGTGATTGAGGCCGACGACCCGACGGTTGTCACGGCGGCCCTCGATGACCTTGGGGAACGGGTCACCAGCGAAACCAATCTCTTCAAAAACGTACTTTTCAAAGTCGACTTGAGTCAGTTACGCCAGAAGGCGTTGCAGTACTCCACCCCCGAACAACTGCAAATGCTGTTGATGCGCCTCGATGAGTTCAGCCCGCTGCTGAAACGCTTCGAGATGCTGACTTTACGCAAATTCATTCGCGAGCTGCGGGTCGCCGTTGAACATCTCGCGGAACAACCCGCGGAAGTCTCGCAAATGATGGCCGAACCCATCTTCGGCCAGTTGGCCATTCTGGCGGGCAGCCTCGATTCCTACGCCCGCGACCAGCGGCACTTCACGTCCCCATGGCAGGCTCAAATGCCTGCGGAATTCACGCAGCTTGAAGCCGTATTCCGTGACCGCTATCTGGTCAATGAAAAAGGGACGATGGGTTTTCTCAAGACCCAGCCGACGGCGACCAGCAGTGACTTCAACGGCTCGTCGCCATCCATTGACCGCTTGCGCGAACTGCTTGTCGAAGTAGGCCAGCGGCACCCCGAGGCCAAGCTGGCGCTGACGGGCATTCCGATTCTCGAAAGTGACGAAATGCGGTCATCGCAGACATCGATGTTTTACGCATCGATTCTGTCGTTTGTGGGCGTCGCCATTCTGATGGTGATGGGCTTCAAAGGCCTGCGTTACCCGATTCTGGGAAACATTGTTCTGATTGTCGGCATGGCCTGGTCGTTTGGATTTACGACCTTCGCTGTGGGACACTTGAACATTCTCTCGGTCTCGTTCGCCGCGATGCTGATCGGAATCGGCATCGACTATTCGACCGTTTACATGTTGCGGTACCTGGAGTGTCGGCACGAGGGACTCGATACGGTGGAAGCCGTCATCGAAACGGGGGCCAGCGCCGGTCCCGGCATCCTCACGGCCGCCATTTCTTCGTCGGTGGCCTTTTTCTGTGCCATGCTGACTGACTTTGCGGGTGTCGCCGAACTGGGGGCGATCGCAGGCGGGGGTATTCTGATCTGCACCGTCGCGGCGTTCGTGGTATTGCCCGCCGTGCTGGTCGTGGCAGACCGCCATCGCGGCGGCCAGGCGATTCCGAAACCGCTGCAAAGCCGCTGGTTGCGGGCGATGACCACCCAGTACCCGGGACTCGTCATCGTGTTTTCCAGCATCCTGATCGGTGGAATCTGCACGTACGCGTTCCGCGTCACCTATGATTACAACCTGCTGCATCTGCAGGCGGACGGCCTCGAATCCGTTGAAGTACAAAAGCGGATTTTTGAACAGTCCGACAATTCCCTGCTGTTCGCCGTCTGCCTGGCTGACAGTCCGCAGCAGGTCCTGGAACTCAAAGAGAAATTCGAGTCCCTGCCCACCGTCCATCATGTCGAGGAACTGGCCGCGATTTTGCCTCGGCAAGCTCCCGAAGACACCCAGTTGCTCGTGCAGGCGGTCAATGCGCAATTGGCCACACTGCCCGCCCGGGCCCCCTCGGCCGCCGAGCTTGATCCCAGCCTGGTGGGAGGCGAACTCGAGAAGATCGAGAAACTTCTGAGCAAAACGGTCTCTCCCATGGGGATCGCCGCACGGCAGCAGATCAGCCGGTTTCTGGATCGGCTCTCTGAAAAGAACAAAGATGAGCAGATTCAGATGCTCAGAGGCTATCAATCGCGATTCGTCGCCGACCTGTTGGCACGCCTGCATGGCCTGGCCTCAATCTCGGCCACCGAGCCGGTCTCACCAGCCGACCTGACCCCGTCGCTGGTCGATCGATTTGTGAGCCCCAAGGGGAAATGGCTCCTGCAAGTCTACCCCAAATCACAGATCTGGGACATCAAACCGCTTGAGAATTTCATCAACGATGTCCGCTCCGTCGACCCCGAAGCCACGGGTACTCCCCTGCAGACTTACGAGGCATCGAAGGCGATCAAAAACAGCTACGAAACGGCCGGAATGTACGCCTTGATTGCCGTCACGCTGATGCTGATCATCGACTTCCGCAATCTGCGAGACTGCATCCTGGCCTTGCTGACCCCCATTGCCGGTACCGCCGTGATGTTCGGCGTGCTCGGCCTGTGTGACATCCCGTTGAATCCTGCCAATCTGATCGTTTTACCGTTGGTTGTGGGATTGGGAGTCGATGGCGGAGTCCACGTCATTCACGATTTCCGCTCGCGTGCCCGTTTCGGCCCGTATAAGCCCTCGGCCAGCGTGATCAACGCCATGATTGTGAACGCCACCACGACGATGGTTGGTTTTGGCAGCATGATGATCGCCGCCCATCAGGGACTGTACAGCCTGGGATTGGTTCTGACGATCGGCGTCGGCACATGCCTGGTGGTTTCCATTGTTCTGGTGCCGGCCATTCTAACCGTCATTTCACGAGGCACAGTCCAAGTCGTCGAGTCGACAACCAGCGAATCGTCGGCAGAAAACGCGATGTCAGCCGATCTGCAGTTCCCGCGCTTGTCGGACCAGAGCGCCCACGAACAGGGTCTGCAGATCTCTGCCGTGGGTGAAACGATGGCGGACGATGACCCCGATGCCACGGTGGTGCGATTCCTCCGCCGCAGCGAAGAATTGAACGGTCCCGAAACGAAATACCGCGCCGCCGGTTGATCCGCCACAAGTGGTCGCTGCGGTCGCATGGGCACGGCCCCAGACCGCTCTGCCCGGTCATTCGTCACGACACCAGTGTTTGGGGAGTGCAGTCGGTAACACGGCCCGCGAGGCTCGTCGTAAGCTCACAGCGTCGGCCCAGGCAGCTCCAACCGCGCGTCAGATAGCCGGGAATGGGCGCGTGAACGACGGCGCGAACCTGGTGAGTTTTCCCGGTGTCCTTCCAGACACGTTCACACTTGGAGAATTCGCCATTTCGCATCCCCCACGCAAACATCGCGTTGATCGCAAATCGCTGCAACTCTGCAGGCAGGTGGCTGACACCTTGAATCAGGTCCTGACTGGCGAATGCGACGACGAGATTCTACGCAGCCTGTACGTCGTTTCGGTGACTCCGGCCCCGGACACCACCCAATTGATGGTCATTGTCAGCCCTTTGCTGCCAGGTGAAATCCTGCAACCGGCCGACGTCTTGGCCCGGCTGTCGACTCATTCGGGCCATTTGCGCGACGCTGTGGCCAGCGCCATCACCCGGCGAAAAGCACCGAGACTGCTGTTCCAGTTCGCCGCCTCCGATGCCAGCAGCCAGCCCCCAAGGCCGACCGAAGACTCTTATTGATACGCGCGGAACTCCGGCAAAGTCTCCAGCAGAATCTCGCGAATCGCCTGTCGGTCACTGTCCGACAGATGCTGAAACTTGTCGCTGCGGTCTTTGCCGTTGAGCACGTCCGACATGCGCCGCAGGATGTAGTCTTTCGCTTCCGCTGGCAAAGCCGCCATGCTGGGAGTGTAAATCATGTAGCTGCAGGGAAACCGAAACATCCGCCGAGTGAGATCGAGATCTCGCAACGAGCGCCCTTGCGAATCACGCACACCCTTTTCCATAAACTCGCTGGCAAATGAGCTGGTCCCGGCAATTTTCGCCGTCAAAGGCGCCTCCCGGCAGAAGAATACGTACTCAACCAGAGGCTCACACGCACTCTTGATTCGGCTCCTGGTACTGTCCCGGATTTCATCCAGAGGATTCCCCAGTTCGCGATTCAACGCCCGTTGAAAATACAGGGCCTGGCGGGTGGCAAAGGAGGCCTGGGTGATGTAGTTCTGCGTGTCGGCCTGATGTTCGAGAACCATCAACGCCACAATATCGCTGTGAGGCGTCAGAAAATCCTGCGTGCGCAGGCGATTGCCCAGGTCGGTCACGTTGAGACCGGCCGAGTTGTCGACTTTGTCCGGTTCGACCTTCCCTTTGAAAACCAGGTTACCCAGGTGCTTCTGATCGCCATGGGTCCCCGTCACGTACCAGCCCCCCCACCGCTGTGGCAGAGGACTCGTCTGATCGGTGCGATATGTGCCCGCGGACAAAATCGGAAACCCGGCCGAGTCGCTGTAGACTGAACGCACGACATGCCCCGGCACACTTTTCGTCGCCGACGAGGCGTGGCAAATCAGGCAATTGTCGGTGTGGCGGGTCAATTGCGGCACACCGTCTGGTTCCTGAGGTAACGTGTAAAACACGGTCCCCAGTTCGTTATCCGTCGTCGAAACTTCCAAGACTTCCCCATCCTGGCAGAAACCGATGTAGGTGTCGTCATTGAAGTACAACGAACGCGGAGCACTTGGCGAGATCTTGTGCCGCTGCAGACTCGTCTTCGAGAACACCAGCGTCTGCGACGACTGGGGAACGTCCATCGCCTCGAGAAAACTTCGCAGGTATCCGAAATGCGGCTCGTATTTCAGCACCACTTCGCCAGACAACAGCCGGACATTTAACGCCGTCGCCCGATTGTTCGGTGCACGCTTGCTGTATTCAATCGGTTCGCGCTCAAACTCATCGCCAAGAGCCAGCTCGCAACACGCCGAGGCCATTACGAAACAGGCCAGCACCAACCGGAAGATTCGACAAAGATTCATAGGACCCCTCGCTTTTTCGAATGACACCGTTTGATCATGACGATGAGCCAACCTGGTTGGCAACCGCAGCCAAGCCTATATTGGATCCTATTGTCCTATTTACAGAATATCGGCGCTTCCCGGGTACGTCAATCCACCAATCGATCGTTCGGCCCTGCTTTTCAGAGAATGGTGGCACACGGCACCGCCCAGGTCAACTTTCCTCCCCTGTCCCAAATCGTGGCGGCGGGTAAACCGGGTCGCATGCTACAAATACAGCAAGCTCGGAGAGGAAACGCCACGACGCCGGACTGAGCCGATCAACTCGTTCCATCTTTATCCCGGCGACTGAAAAACTCGCAAAACGGGGAACGCCCGGGAATCAAGGGGGGGACCGGGAAGAACCGCGGGGTGCGGCGAAAATCGGCCGACTCGTAGCTCGGACATTCCGGGTGGAACCAGAACCAGGC
>JAFEBR010000763.1 GCA_018242565.1 Planctomycetota bacterium
ATCGCACACCGAAATCACCGGCAGCGAACCCGAGCCTGCCGGCAACGGCCGGCAGTCGATGGTCAACGCCTGGCCGTTCTGCACGGGCACGCTGTACCAGTCTTCGTCGCTTCCCGCGCTGAGTCGGCCGAAAACCGCCTGCGACGCCGAAATCGCCGTCGCGTTGGCGAGCGCGTCATTCGGTTCCGTTTCCACGATGACGGGTAGACGGGTGGCCTCGCACGCGATGGCGTTCGCCGTGCTCACAGGTCCGGCATAAACGAAATCGCGCGGGCCGCCAACGGGAACCGTCAACGAGGCGGGGAACGTCCGAAAACCGCCCAGGCCGTCGAGTGCAAACAGCTCGACGTCGTGGGTGGCTCCTCGCAATCCCCCCGGGGGAAACGCGTACGCCACATAGGGAGCCGTCGAAATCGTCAGGCGGTAGACGTATTGCGGGCCGCCATGAAAGTTGAGGTTCGTGACCAGCAGTCGGTATTCACCCGTGCTGGGAATCTGGCAGGCCAGAACCGGGTCGCTGCCCACGCGAATCTCCTGCGTCGGCAACCGCTGGCCGTGGGCATCATTGAGTTCGATAACCGGATCGACCGGCGAACCGAGCCGGGCGGCGGCGACGTCGATTGAAACCACATCGCCAGCCTGGGCATCGAACCGGTAATAATCAAAATCCCGTTCCCCGGCGATCTGTCCATTGATCGTAATCGGCAACACCACGCGCTCGGCACGGTCGGGAGTCGAGTTCGATTCGGTTTCGATGTACTCAGGCAGGTCCCCCACGATGAAGGGCCGGCCGCCGGCACCACCCCGCGCCGACGCGACCCGCCACAAGGTCTGCCCCAGCGGCGCGTCCGGGGCGATGGTGATTTCAGACTTCCACTCGCGCGGGTAGTTGATGGGTGTCCCCCCCGGCTTTCGGCGGGGCGCCGGTTCATAATGTGCCACCGCCGGGTCAACCAGTTCCGGGAGTGCAGAGACTCCCTCACCCACGAGCCGAAACCGAGTGTACGGCGGCAGAAACTCGCCACCCACTCGCACGGGAACCACCGTACCCCGCTGCCCCCCCGCTGGGAAAATGTGCGTGCTGGCAGGTTCCGTCGGGACCTGCTGCGCCACACCCGGCGTGGTGAACAGGCCGAGAAACACGCAGGCACCGAACCACGGCAGACCAGATTGAATTCGATGAGCCAATTCAGTACTCCGTCGTTGAGCCAGGTGTTGCCAGGAGCCTGGAATCGCAAGGAATTTACAGGCAGACCACGCAGCTCAGGTTGGCATGTTGAGAACGATATTTTGAACCACGAAATACACGAAGTACACGAAAAAAACACGGAAAGGGGCCAAGGGGTGGTATGAGTCGTGGGTGGTGTGACTGTGGGCCGGTGTTGCCGTGGTCGTACACTGCTTCCAACTCCCCTTGAATCCCTCGCCGTCCCTTTGACGGACAGCATCACGTGAACAGTTCGAACACCGGTTTCCCGCCGCTGGCGAGGGGTACAGGTCGGCCGACGGGGGTGTGGACGATCAGATCGGGGTCAATCCCCAGGATCTTGAGAACGGTCGCCGCCATGTCGGGGGGCGTCACCGGGCGATCGGTGACATACGCGGCCTGCGAGTCGGTGGCCCCAATGACCTGTCCGCCATGGACTCCGGCCCCGGCCATCACGATCGAGAAGGCCTGGGGCCAGTGGTCGCGACCGGCCATCTGATTGATCCGTGGCGTGCGTCCGAACTCGGTGGTCAACACGACCAGGGTGGTGTCCAACAGGCCGCGCTCTTTGAGATCGGTGAGCAACGCGGCCAAGCCCTGATCGAGACTGGGAACCAGCAGATCGCGCAGGCTCATGCTGTTTTTGCGGTGGGTGTCCCAGTGTCCGTTTTCGATCGAGACAAATCGGCAACCCGCTTCCACCAGCCGGCGGCCGAGCAGACAGCATTGCCCCAGGCTCGTCATGCCGTAGGCCTGGCGGGTGGTCTCGTTCTCGCGGGAAATATCAAACGCTTCCTTGGCTCGCTGCGACGTCATCAGGTTGTAGGCCTTTTCCTGAAAGATGTCAGAGGCCTGCACGTTCTTGCTGATGCGTTCGATGTTGCGCTCAAACTTGTTGACTTCCCGCAGTGCCTGCTGCCGACGGACGCTTCGTTCACTGGCGATGCCTTCCGGCAGCACGATGTCGCGGACCGAGAAATCGGGGGCGGCCGGATCAGACTCGATCACAAACGGCGCGTAACTGGCACCCAGAAAGGCCGGGCCGCCCGAGTTCAGGAAATTGGGGACGGAAATATAGGGCGGCAACGATCCATTACCCCCACCGACTTTGGCGACCATCGAACCCAGGCAGGGATGAACGTTGTTATCCTGCTTGTTGCGATTGAAATTTCCGCCCGTTCCCGGATGAGCGCCGGTCATCATCACGTGGTAGCCGGCGGTGTGATCGGGGTCGCCATGCGTCAGGCCGCGCAAGATCGCCAGTTGATCGGTCACCCCGGCGACATGCGGCAGGATGTCGGTCACGAACATCCCCGGAACCGCCGTGCGGATGGGGTTGAAATCGCCGCGGATTTCAGCCGGTGCATCGGGCTTGGGGTCCCACAAGTCCTGATGGGCCATGCCCCCGATAATGAAGATGAAGATGCAGTTGATATCTTTGCTGGCACGGCCCGGACCGACGGCGGAATCGGCGGCACGCGCCGCCTGCAACCGCATCACCTGGGCCAGGCTCAAGCCCGCCAGCGAACCGACGCGTAAAAAACCACGGCGGTCGATGCCATCACAATATGCGGGAAACATAGGATCTTCGTCTCCTGACGGAAGGCGCTATTTCACAAACAGGAAATCGTACGAGTTGAGCAACGTCCACAGAAAATCCTCGGCTGCTTCGCGTCGCGCAGATGAGGCAAACAGTTTGTGGGCGGTCGCTTTATGTTTTTCGCTGGGCCGGCGGCCGATCGTCGCCAGGCACAATTCGTCCACGATCTGCGATTCGCTGGCCCCAGAGTCGATCAAGCGGGCGACGCGGCCGTCAGCATGCCGAATTCGCGATTCGACTTCGGGCGCGTTCATCAGGTGCAGAGTCTGGGCCATGGTCGGGTCGCTCGATCGGGCGCATTCGCACGGACTGGTCCGCTCAGGTCGGCCGAAGATTTCCAGGAAATACGACGGCAGCCGGTTGTCCCACAGTTGAATGGCCCGAGTTCCCGCCGGCCGCCCTGGGAATTGCTCCGGGACCTGGGTGGCGGCACTGATGGCATCGAGCAAGGCTTCGGCCGGCAAACGCTTCACATAATAAAACGAGAAATTCTGTTCGTCTTCGCGATTGTCGGCGGTGGGCTCGCTGGAAAGCTGATACGTGCGGCTGTTCATGATGAGCCGCATGACGGCCTTCAGATCAAAGTGCGATTCGACGAACCGCCGGGCGAGAAAATCGAGCAGAGGAGGATTGGTCGGCGGGTTGGTCGAGCGCAGGTCATCTTCCGACTCCACCAGTCCGCGACCGAGGTAGTTTTTCCACAGGCGATTCACCGCCAGCCGGGCAAACCAGGGATTGTCGGCCGCCGTCAGCCACTCGGCCAGAACCAGTCGCGGGTCGGCCGTCATGAGGCGTGGCGACACTGGCGCATCGAGTCCCTTGGCGGGAACTTTGAGACTGCTGTCGGGAATCGGCATTTCCCGGTAACCGGCGTGATACACCAGCACGCGGTCTTTCGTGAGGGGCTTGCGTTCGAGCCCGTTAAAGAACCCCGCGAGGCTGTAATAGTCTTCTTGCGACCATTTTTCGAAAGGGTGATGGTGACACTGGGCACACTCCACGCGCACGCCGAGAAAGGCCTGGCTCACCGTGCGGGCCAGTGCATCGGGCGTTTCCGCCGCGCGGTAGAAATTGACCGGACCCTGTTTCCCCGAATCACCGGCCGCGGTGATCAGCTCGCGCACCCAGGCATCGTACGGACGATTGGTGGCGAATTGTGCGCGGAGCCAGCGATACAGTTCATAGGCACCGCGTTCCCCCAGCTTCTCACGATCGACCAGGAGAATGTCGGCCCATTTCAGTGTCCAGTAGTCGGCGTATTCATCGCGAGCCAGCAGCCGGTCGATCCATTTCGCTCGTTTATCGGGAGCTGGGTCGGCCAGAAATTCACGCAGTTCTTGGGGAGTCGGGAGTGATCCGAGACAATCGAGCGTCGAGCGTCGCAAAAACGTTTCGTCGTCTGCCAGTTCGGACGGGAGCAGACCCATCTTTTTGAGCTTGGCCCAGACAAACGCATCGACTTCGTTCTGGATCGGCAGGTCGGGGTAGGGATTGGGTCCCCCGGCGCGGGGAGACACGACCTGCACCGCGGCGACCTGGCCCATGTAATTGACGGTGATGGCGGCTTCGCCTGGACGCTGACCGCAGCGAATCAAGCCGCGGGCATCAACCTCGGCGACATGCGGCGCGTTGCCCGAGTAGAGCGCGGCGGAAGAGACATCGCGCAGGCTGCCGTCGGAGTACACCGCCGTAGCGAGAATCTGTTGTTCGGCGCCGGCGGCGAGTTCACGTTCCGTCGGACTGACGCGCAGCCCCACGAGCCGGGGGGCCTGTTCGTCGCCGACCGGCATCCCCTGGTCGATCCAGCGGGCGAGCAATTCAAAATCCGGTGAGTCTTTCGCGAGACGGATCCCACCCCCATGCGGTACACCGCCAGAGGGCTTGGTGAGCATCAGGCTGCGACCAGTGCTCGATAGAAACACGCGCCGGCCGCGCGCCTGTTTGACGATCGCGTCGTAGTCGGCGATCGGATCATAACCAAACACCGAGAGTTTGAATCCGTTCTGACCACTGGCGCGACCGTGACACCCACCGCTATTACAGCCTTGCTTGGTCAGGATCGGCACGACATCGAGCGCAAAGTGCACCGGAACCGAGTCGTCGATATTGCGAACACGCACCGCAGTCTGAATCGACTGACCAGCTGCGGAAATCGTCAATTGGGTGACGCCGTCGTGGAGTGGGATCAGGGTCGTCCCGGCCACTCGGGCGACATTGTTATCTGCCAGTGAGAAGCTGGCCTGCCGTGTGACGTCGATCAGTCGCCCGTCCGCGGTTCTGGCGGTCACCAAGATCTGTTGTTGCCGACTGGCGGCATGCAGCACGATGTCGGCCGGTTCGATCGTCAATGCGACCACTGCCGGTGTTGCTGCGGCTGGGCTGGAGGCAACCGACTGGGCCGATTCTTCCGCGCTGCCGCGTGTGGCGACCGCCAGGCAGACAGTAACCAGCAGCAGTCTCCAGAGAATCCACCCCATTCAGACGCGCCCTTTCGAGGTTCAGACAGCAATCGACACATGCAAGCATACTGATCTGTTGGCAGGATTGGCAATAAGGAAGTCGGGCGAATTCCCGGCTGGAATTGAGTGGCGCCCGAGAACGTGCCAGCCCGCGGCCCCCGTACGCGGCACGCACGTCAGGCACGCGGGTGGGGACTGGTGTCTATGTGGAAAACAGGCCCGAAGCTGGAGAGACCACGCCTTATTTTTTGGCGGGTCGGAAGAACTGCAGGCGATCGGGTGCGGTCACCAGTTCAGCCAGCGGTACGGCCTCGATCCGCGGATCCAGGGGATATCGGCTGTCACCCGGATAGGCGACAATTAAGCGGTCGAGTTTCAGATCGTTGAGGGCAATCCGCATCGACGGGGTGACTTTCGGGGCGTCGATCCGTTTGCAATCCACGCCGAGGCGTCTTCCGCCTTTAAAGAGCAGCAGATCGAGTTCGGCACCCTGGTGGGTGGCCCAGAAATAGGCTGCGTCGGGACGCAGTGCCTTGAGTACCTCCTCGATGGCGTACCCTTCCCAGGAGGCACCGACTTTGGGATGCAATTCCAGATCGAGAGCGTTGACGATGCCCAGCAGGGCATGCAGGAGCCCGCTGTCACGAACGTAAATCTTGGGTGCTTTCACCTGGCGCTTGCCGAGATTCTCGTACCAGGGTGGCAACTGCCGGAGCATGAAGACGCCTGTTAACAGGTCGAGGTATCGGCGCGTCGTGGCTTCACTGACGGCTAAGGCCCGGGCCAGTTCGGCACCATTCCAGATTTGAGCGTGGTAATGGGACAACATGTTCCAGAACCTTCGCAGTGCCACCGCTGGAATCTGGATTCCCAACTGCGGCAGATCGCGCCCGAGAAACGAATTGAGAAAGTTCTGGCGCCACGCGAACGAATCATCGGCGTTGCGGGCGTTGTACGCCAGTGGAAAACCGCCACGCAACCAATGCCGAGTTTGTGCTTTCGTTTCCAGATCCTGTAGGCGGAAGCCTTCGAGTTGTACTGTTTCCAGTCGGCCGGCGAGCGATTCCGACGATTGCTGCAATAACTCCGGAGCCGCGCTCCCCAGAATCAAAAATCGCGCTGGCAGTGGCCGACGGTCCGCGAGCACCCGCAACAGCGGAAACAGTTCCGGACGACGCTGGATTTCGTCAATCACGACGAGTCCCCTCAAGGGCCGCAGGGCCGTATCAGGTTCGCTCAAGCGAGCGAGATGGCGCGCATCTTCCAGATCGAAATAGTTGAGCGAGTCCGCGGGCACGAATTGCCGGGCCAGCGTCGTTTTTCCGCACTGGCGGGGCCCTAACAGCGCAACCACCCGGCTGCGCCGCAAGGCCGTCCGGATGAGTTCAGAGTCAGTTCGGCGATCGATCATGCCCAAATCATAGACCATGAAAATCCGACAGCCAATGTCGGATTTTCATGGTGGCGGGTCGGAGCCATTTTGGCCGGGCTGACCTGATCCGGCGTACCCGGGAGTGGGACTGGCGACTCAGCGACTGGCACCGTTGGCAAATACGTAATCCAGGGCGGCGACGACATCCAGACGGCGGAAGGTCAACCCCGATCCAGGGTCGGCGACCTCTGTCCCGGTCTTCTGCATGATCTTCAGCAGGGCTTCGGGCAGCGTGGGGCCTTCCTGCTGCCAGTCAAACTTGGTCTTGGCGATGGCTTCGCGCAGCAACATCGCGGTGCCACAGGCAATGGCGTTGGAAGACGACGTGGCGCCCGCGGGCACGACGAGATCGATCTTGGCGCTGCGGTCGAGATGCACGCGATCGGCCCCCGGAGTGACGGCTCCGATCGCGATGCAACTCGGTTGGCAGGCCGGCCACGAGATGCCCTGGGTAAAGGTGTGGTTTCCCGCCGGGGCACTCACCCAGATCCCCAGGGCACGCAGCCGTCGTAACGGCTGATCGATATCGGACGCGACCGGTTCGCCATGTTCCAGGTCATCCACGGGGGCCAGGTTGACGGTCGTGATCTGGTACTTTTCGCAATTGTCAGCCACCCATTTCAGGCCCTTGGCGAGACTCACATGGTCGGCTCGATTGCAATGGCAGCATTCGAGCGCCCGGATCACGGCGACCTGGTTGTTGTACGCCACGCCCCAGCGTCCCATGTAATTCAGCGAACTGGGGACACCGATCGTGGAACCGTGATAGCCTTTGCCTTCGTGCTTGGGGTCGTCATCGCCATCCACGCTGTCGTACGAGACGCGGACTTTGGGCACCTGCCCGTCAGACTTCGACCATTCCGGCATGTCCAACTTGCAGCCGTCATCAACGAGGGCCAGCGTTTGTCCGGCCCCAAATGAGAGCTTGTCGGCGTATTTCTTCCACGCTTCGGGAACGCGCGCATGGTTAAACGCCGGCGGGTCCGTCGGTTCGCCCCCCTGGCCGGTCGCTGTTCCGAAAAGTAACGCCGTCGCTACAGCCAGTGCACACACCATCCGCATCTCGGTTCTCCTTACCAGAGTCTGAAACCGCGAACCGGCATCATATCAGCCCCCGCCCGGTCCGTTAATTCGCCCA
>JAFEBR010000764.1 GCA_018242565.1 Planctomycetota bacterium
GGGGAATCGCCTCGTCGTTGCCGGATTACCAGGTGGGAGACGATCGCTTTGGTTATCTCGCCCCGAACCGGCCGAACTGGAAGGATACCGAGATGCTGGCGGCAACTCCCACGCGTCTGGCCGCGATGGAACCCTGGCGGCAGCAGGCCTTGATCAACTGGGGTTACGTCGTCTGTGACGCCGCCCTGCGGAAATACGCGCAAGGCAGTCTCGAAAGTCTCTGCGGGCACCCGCTGCAACCGGCACGGGGCCTGCCCTATGCGAATCCCGTTTAATCTGGCAGACGACAAGTTTTGGATCCGGGTGGCCACTTTCGACTGAGAAGCTCCGTTGCGGATTTTCCCGAGTGACGGTCGGCGGGTACGACGCAAAATGATACAGGCGGGCTGGTGACTTCCGGCCCAGACGACACGGGCGGCGGTATGCGGTTGGAAGTGAGGCGACCTGGAATCGCTTCTCGCGGCTCAAAAGAACGGCAGGAACCAAAAGATGCACAGTTCACGATACGCCGGGTTGGGAGTCTGGTTATTGGCCTTGGGGACGTTTGCCTGCGGGTGCCGCAGGGAAACCACGGCGCCCCCGACTCCCGCCACCACAAAACAGGCCGCGTCTGAAAAGACGTCGCTCGACGACCGTGCGGGAGGACGCACTCCGGCTGACTTTCCGGAGTTGGCACTCGACGTCTTCCAACCGCTGGACGGCGGCATCGATCTGACGCCCGAGGAAATCAAGGGGCGGAACACCTGGAATCTCTGGTCGGGGGGTAACGAGCAGTTCTGGGATCGCGTGGCCCGCGAAGGGATGGGGCTGTTTGACCTGCTCAAAATGCTCGATTCGCGAAATCGCGGGACTCGCTTTCGCGAAATGGGTTTGATCAACGAACCGGGTTTCAAGAAGGCCGCGCGACCCGACAAGTACGGCTTGTGGATCGATGAAGCCGACATCCCCGAGCCGGAAGGGATTGATCCGCTGGTGTATGGCCGCCCGTCGGGTGTCATGGGCTTTCGTCTGTTCGATAATCCCGATTTCCACGGGGAGGCGGTCAAGAACTGGGATCCCGAGCGGTACTACAACGATCCGGATTATGCGGTGCAGCGCGATCTGGTCCGACCGTATCGCGTCGGCGTGGCCTGCGGTTCGTGTCATATCGCCTTCAATCCGTGCCGGCCACCCGCCGACCCCGAAAACCCCGCCTGGGAAAACCTGGCGTCAGCCATCGGGAATCAGTACATCCGCGAGGGGCAGGTGTTTGCGCACAACGTGAAAGAGGGGGGCTTCTTCTGGGAGATGTTGAAGGCCCAGCCTCCTGGAACTTCAGACACCTCGCGGATTGCCACCGATCACATCAACAATCCGAACATGATCAACCCGATCTTCGAATTGGGGGCCCGCGTGCAGATGGCGCACACCGAGGTGCTCGAAGGTGAGTCACTGCTGATTCCTGGCACCAGCCCCTCGAGTGACGTGCCGCACATTCTCAAAGACGGTGCCGACTCGGTCGGCGTGGGGGGCGCCACGTTGCGGGTCTATATCAACATCGGCATGTACTCGCAGCACTGGCTGCAGCAGCACAACGCCCTGATCGGGTTCACCAAGCAGAAACCGTTCAGCATCAAGACCGCTCAAGAGAATTCGGTCTATTGGAACGCGACGCAGCAGAAGTTTGAAAATGTGGCGAAGTTCTTCATGCGGTTGACGTCGTTTCAATTAAAAGACGCACCGGGTGGAGAAACCTACATGACCAATGATGGGGCCGTGCTGACCCGCGGGCAGATCGTGTTCGCCGAACAGTGTGCCCGCTGCCATTCCAGCAAACGCCCACCGGCCGGTGTCGACGCCGAGGAATGGTTCCGGGCCGAGGTTGTGAAGCCCGCGTTCCGGACCGGGAACTTTTTCTCGGATGAACGCCGTTACCCTGTCACCATACTGCAGACCAATGCCGGACGCGCTTGCGGGACCAACGCCCGCGACGGGCATATCTGGAGTAATTTTACGTCCGCCACATACAAATCATTGCCTGACGTAGGCAACATCAGCGTCTGGAATCCTTACTCTGGCAAGGATGAATTCTTCGCCGTGGGCGGCGGCGGCTTGAGCTAC
>JAFEBR010000765.1 GCA_018242565.1 Planctomycetota bacterium
ATCAAACTCGGGCCTCCGCCATGATTGTAGAAAACTAGGCAGTCGCCAGGGTTTTGCCGGCGCCAGCGGGCGACGAACGGGATCTCGTAGTGATAATGCTCGTTGGCGGCGCGCGCCACGAGACCCGCGCCGCCCCAACCGACGCCGGCGACGGTGCCTCGGATTTCGACGGCGGGAATTCCGTGAATCGTCACGTCCACCGGTCCGGTATACGTGACACTGTCGGCGTGCGTGTTGATGACGAAATCGCCCGTCACCGACGTTCCGATGCCCGTAACGGGGACAGTCGTCTCCGCAAGCGCTGCCTGTGACGAGGCAACTCCGTACAGAAAGGCGGCAAACAGCAACAGGAAAGTTCGAGTCGGGTGTGAGTCTCGCATGAATTGGTCCTTCACTTGCATCTGTTTGCTTCGGTTTCAGTTAGCGTGCCGCGGTGCAGGTGTGGCCTCTCGCCAAACAATGCGACGCCGCGGATGACAATCGGCCAAGATTCCGCCGACAATTTTTGGTCTTGGCGTCTGATTCGAAAGTCTGACCTACGGCTTATCGTTGCCGATGAGTGTCCGGGCCTCCCGCAGCATCGCTTCGAAATAGGCCCAGTGCTGCCAGAAGGAATCGCCTGTTGCAGTCACATCCCGATCACCAATCATCGCGATCATCTGCGCAAAATATTCTTCGGCTTTTTGAAGTTGCTCTTGGGCAGATTCGACGTGTCCCAGGCGGTGGTGCACCATCGCCAGTGCGGGCCAGAACAGATACCAGTCGCCAATCCGGCAGGCTTCTTCGATGTGCGCTAGCGCCGGTTCGAGCTCGCCGGCACGATAATGCGCCAGTCCTAACAGAAAAACGTTCCAACTGTTGCGCTCGAATTCGCACAGCCGGCGTGCTGCACCGAGAATCAACTGCGGATCGGGCGTGCCTTCGGGGCACAGCGTGCATACCCTGCAAATATCGAGGAGTTGCCATTGGGTCGGGGGGGCGTGTTTCGCGAACGCCGCGGGCATCGCCTGGGCCAGCTTGGCATAGCCTTTCGCGTCGTCGCACATGACACGCGTCAGCGCCAGCGAGAACCAGAGAAAATGATTTTCCGGCAGGGCTGTCTCGAAGTCGGTTCCCAGTGTTTCCGCAGCAGTCTTCCAATCGCGACGTTCAGCGGCGGGCCGCGCCTGTGCCATCAGCATATCGATGCGGGCTCGATCCAGCAGCGCGCGCGCCCAGTCGTTCTTGGGGGTCAGCCGCAGGGTTTCGCGCAGTTCGATTTCGGCTTCTTCCGGCCGGTTCTGATCGAGGAGAAACGCTGCCAGGGCGCAGCGGACTTCGCTCGAATCGGGTTGCAGTCGAATAAATTCGCGAAGCTTGGACTCAGCTTCGGCGGTCCGCCCCAGACCGGCGAGCGCTCCCGCCAATTCGGTAATCCAGCCGGCGTTGGGCGTAAGCCGTAGCCCCCGTTCAAAGAACTCGACCGCTTCTCGGAGTTTCCCCTGATCCTTAAGAGCGGCCCCGAGACCGCCATGTGCGCCGGCGATTTTGGGATCCTGGCGGATCAGCACGCGGAAATCAGCCTCGGCCTCGCCGTACCGCTTCAGCACGCGCAAATTCCAACCCCGGGCCTCGCGAGCCCATGTGTGCTGTGGTTCAAGCCGCAGCGTTGCGCTCCACCATTCGACGGCGTCGGCAGTTCTTCCCTGCAACTCGAAAGTGCGGGCCAGGCCGCAATGGGCTGAAACGGACCGCGGGTCGGCCTCTATCGCCGCGCGAAATGCGGCCTCGGCCTCGGGCAGCCGCTCTTGCTGGCACGCGAACAGGAATCCCAAGGCGTCCAGCAGCTTTTCGCGCGGCGGATTCAGTTTCTCGGCCTCGCGCAGCGTGGCTTCGGCTTCCGGGTACTTTTTCTGTTCGCGCTGAACGAGCGCCAGCTCGAAATACAGCGCCACGCGCCTGGGTCTCAGCCGCACGGCATCGCGGAATTCGGCCTCCGCTTCGGGCAACTTTCCGTTCTGATGCAATACTTTGCCGAGTTCTTCATGCCGATCGGCCGCATCTTCCAGAACCGGTTCCGCCGACCCGGCGATGGCCGTCCGCGTGTTCTGCCCGCGCAATGAAGTCCCGGCGAGTTCGGCCTCGCGATACGCCTCAGCTCGGACAGCAAGCGATTGACGCACTTCCGAGACGGCCGCGCCGCCGTCGATCAGGGCTTTGGCTTCCAAGTACAGCACATGAGAATTGAGCCAGATGGAGGTCGGAGCATCACCGTTCGACCGCCGAACGACCGCGGCACGATGCGTCATGTCAAGCCAGGCCTCGGCACGGGCGAGCCACTTCCGGGCTTCGTCCGGTCGTTTCAGTCGCCAATGCGCCATCGCCAGGACGGGCCAGATCCTCGCGTCGTGTTGCCAACTGACCTTCGGGTCCCGCGCCTTGCCGAGTGATTCAAGCGCCTCTTCGAATCGTTCGTTGCGGTACTGCGCCAGCCCCATCGCAAACCACCACTGCGCGGGACGCTCCGCTGTGTCGGAATTCTGCTCAAGCCGCTCGAGCAGTTCCGCCGCTTCCGTGGTATCGACGGGTTTCAGCGCGCGGGTTTCCACCTGCCAGGCGGCGGCAAGTGCCTGGTCTTTCACATCGAGCGACGGCCGCAAGAGGTCCGCTTGTCGACGGCAAGCCTCGACGAAAGCCGCCGCATCTCCCAACAGCAGTGCCAGGGGGGCAAGGCTGGTTTCACTGCGCCAAGTCGGTTTGCTGCCTGAATAGGCGCGGCGCGCCTCGTCCCAGCGCATCTGGCGCACCAGCGCCATTCCGCGAATTGCCGCAACGTCTTCGTCTTGGGGATGGCGTTTCAACAGGATCTCAAGCACCTCGTCCCGCCGGGCCAACTCATCTTCGATTGTCCAACTGCCCCCTGCGCGGCCCTTGGCTTTACTGGAGGGGAGCGCCGCTGCAAGCACATCGGCCGCCCGCGCGACGGCGCCGCGTTCCGCCAGAATCGCCCCGTAGGCTGCGGCGATGTGAAGGTCGTCCGGCTTAATTTCGGTTGCGATTCTCAAATCGGCCTCGGCCTCATCGAAACGGCCCAGTGCGGCCAAACGCTGGCCCCGGGCCACGTAGGGCTGCGGAAACCTCGACTGGCCGGGGACATGGATCGAACCGAAGAGAACCGCGTGGTCGAACGCGGCCGTTTCCGGAGAGTGGGTCCATTTTCGCTTAGCAATCACTTCACAGCGTGCATGCAGCGCATCGAAACGAACCATCTCGTGGTCGATGGCCTGTTCGGCTTCGCGAAGCAAGGTCAGGAACCAGAGCCAGTCGTAGGAATACCAAGTGATTTGATCGTCGCCGAGGAACGCGCTCCGATTTCGTTCGTCCCACGCGGCCACATGCCTGTTGGCGACGTCAACCGCTTCCTGCAAAGCCTTTCGGGCCTCTTGGACGTCTCCGTCTTGATGCATCAGCAGCGCTCGGAGAGGTGAAGCCACGGCCTTCCAGCTCGATTGATTCAGGAGCTCGAGGGAGCGCGCTCGGTTTCCGGCGCGGTAATGAACCAGCGCACTGTAGTTTAACGTCGCGACGGACTGGTCCTTCAAAATCAAGTCTTCAACATAGGCCACCAGCGCGTCAGCATGCTCGGCAAATACGGCATTCGGTCGACACGCGCAGATGTGTGCAATTCCGAGGTCTCGAGCGGGGAGTAGGGACCGGCACAGGCGCGTATACTGTTCGTCGGTCCCCAGGAGTGCGACGAGGGCCAGGAATGGAGTCGGAATGCTCGAGGGATCGTCGCGGTC
>JAFEBR010000766.1 GCA_018242565.1 Planctomycetota bacterium
AACAGTGCGGAACAAGGGGTTGCAAGGGGGATGGACACCAGTGACTTGCCTGATGAAGCGATAAAAATCAGACCGATTTTGCCGCGTCTGTTCGCAAAGGAGATAACGCGACCGGATGCGAGGCGGTATCAAAAATACCTCGACAATCGCTGCTTCACCGCAGCACCGAGGGGCATATCTGCCGCCAGGGATTGCGTCTGGCGAAGGGCTCAAGGTTGGCGTTTTCGTGGCTGCAGAGTGGTCTTCCCCCGTTAGTCCAGTCTGCGTAACATGGGAATCCCACCATGAACGTTCCCCCCAAGTCCGGCCAGCCGGAACTGAATTCCAGCGACGCCATTTACGGTCGCAATTTCTGGCTGGCGTACGCGGCCAATGTGCTGCTGGTCTGTGCCAACTCGCTGACCTTTCGGTTTGCCGAGTACGTCGCTGCGCGGGGCGGAACCGAAGAACTCGCCGGCGCGATCGTGCAGGCCGGACTGTTCGCGGCGATTGTCTTTCGGCTGGGTTTGGGTGCTGCGATTGACCATTACGGTCCGCGCCGCATCTGGCTGCTGGCCGGTGGCGTTTACATGGTCGGATGCCTGTCGTTTCTGATACCGGAAAAACTGACCCTGCTCGTGTGGGCGGCTCGAGTCTGCTACCAGACCGGTCTGGCCGGTATGTTCTCCTGCTCGATCGTCCATATTCAGAATCAGGTTCCGGCTTCTCGGCGGACCGAAGTGATTGGCAGTCTGGGGAGCAGTGGTTTTGTGGGAACCATTTTGGGGACCCAGGTCAGCGATTTGATGTTCACCTGGCTGCCTGTCGGGCAACCTAGGTTCATTGCGACGTTCGGCGGGGCCGCCGGGCTGGCGTTTCTGCATGGCCTGATCGTCGTCGTCCTGACGCAGCGCGATCGCCATGTTCGTCCCGAAGTGACGCCCGGGCCAATTCGGCTGCTGATGCGCTATTGGCCCGGTTCAATCCTCGTGGTAGCCGTCGCGCAGGGAACGGGGTTCGTCGTAACAACCGTGTTCCTCACACGATATGCCACGGCGATGCAGTTCAGTGGCATTACCTGGTTTTTTCTGCCCTATTCGGTGATGGCCTTTTCCTGCCGTTGGATATTCCGCGATTGGGGGACATCATTCGGCCGGCATCGCATGGTCCTGTGGGGATTGGCCGGGATGACCGTGGGGCAACTGTTGTTCCTGCTGGTGAGCCGAGACTGGTTGCTGGTTCTGCCCGCCCTCGTCTGTGGCTTCGGACATGCGCTGCTGTTTCCGGCGATCGTTTCGATTGGAGCAGGCAAATTTCCCATTCAATATCGCGGTTCCGGAACAACCCTGGTTTTGGGTTTCACCGAATTGGGGACCGCCCTGGCGGCACCATTATTGGGCCTGTTGATTGACCTGGGAAATGCCGGTGGAGGAACACGCGGGTTTTCGTGGATGTTTTTAGCTGCCAGCGGTTTTGCTTTCAGTGGCTTGATATTCTATATCCTGACGGCAGCGCGCCACCCAGATCATGACCCCCATGTTTCCCCAGCTCAGAGTCTGCCACCGGATGTGGTTGAAGCTGAGTCGGATATCGGGGACATGATCGCCGTTTCGGCCGACGTCCCGGCGCAGGTCCCAGAGAAGCTCAACCCGGCCCGCTGATCACAAAAGTCATCCGGGACGGGGCTGCGGAACGGTTAGAGAAATCGAATTCGAGCCCACGTATGCCGCTGTGGCTCGGTTCATCACCCCTGTTCTGGCCGTGCCCGTGCGAATCACTGTTCCCCGACAGAGAACCGTTGGTTCGCCTGCCCCGGGTTTGGAACGGGATGTCGGGCTAAGTGGCCGGTGTTTGAGGATTCTGTTCCCAGAGGCCAAAAATGTTGCCTTGGGGGTCGATGAGTGCCGCGAGGGCGCCGACTCCCGGGATCGGAGTTTTCGGAAGTGCAACCTGCGCGCCCAACTCAGTGGCCCGCGCCAGCAGGCGGTCGATGCTGTCGACATCGATGTAGTTCATCCACGGTTGCTGGGGATGCTGTCGCTGCATGATGGCTCCGTTAATCCCAGGCACTTCAGATCCGGTATCACACAACCAGTATTCCGGGCCCGGAAGGTCTGCTTTTTGGAATTTCCAGCCGAACAAATCGGCGTAGAATGCAGTTAACGCGGTGGGTTGGTCGGCCGGAATCTCAAAATGCACCACACGATTGTTCGCCATGCCGTAATCTCCGATCACTTGCGGTTGCAGTTGTCTCAGGCGGAAAGTTACTGTTTCGTCAGATCGCCAAACGGTTCCAAAAGATTGGCAGAAATCGATTCAAAAACCCAGTCAGTCCGGACCATTGCCAGGACGATGTTGCCTGGAAGTGTCCCAGCAGGTAGAGTTTACGTAAGAATTTGCGTTGGTTTTGTACCGAAACCGATCGAGGCCCAACTCGACTCCAAGCACCTCGAACGGCCCTGTTGAAAACTGTTGGTTCGAACCGAAAACACCGATTCGCGGCTTGATTTGTAAGACGAAGTGTCTTTGGATAGACAAAAATCCTCCTCTAGCCCCTCTCTTAATATGGCGCGAACTCCACAAGATATTACGGATGCGGAGCTGGCTGTTTTGCAGGTCCTGTGGGACCGAGGACGCGAAACGATCCGCGAACTGACGAATTCGCTCTATCCTTCCGGTACCGGTGTGCATTACGCCACCGTCCAGAAATTACTGGAACGTTTGGAAGCGAAGAAGTTTGTGAAACGGGATCGGGGAGCATGGCCTCATCAATTTGAACCGTTGATTGGCCGTGATGATCTGATCACTCGTCGCCTGCAGTTGACTGCCGACAAGTTGTGCGACGGCGCGTTGGCGCCGTTGCTGACGAGTCTGGTGAAGGCGACGCAGTTAAGTTCCGAAGAGCGGCAATCGTTAAGAGCGTTATTGGACGAATTGGACCGGGAACCAAAACAACCGAGCTGACGTCTTATCCTATGGCGCGTGTGAATTGGGGCTGAATTTCGGGTTTTGGAACCCTTCCGGGGAGGATGCGTGGCTGCGCTCCTGCAAATCGGTTTGGTGAACGCAACCATTGCCAGCGTTCTGGCAGTTGTCGTTGCGCTGATTAGTCGCCGTGTGACGCGACCTGCGTTGCGGCACGCCCTCTGGATCGTCGTCCTCCTCAAACTGATCACCCCGCCGATTGTGCGGATCCCGGTTCCGTTGCCGTTCGATTTTTCGTCGCCGGTTGAAGTTGCGTCTGCCGAAACAGACGGGCCTTCCGGTTCCGTCGACGGTCATTCCGGTCTGTCGCAGTCGGAATTAGACTCCGAAATGGAGTCTGGTGATTCGTCTGTTGACCCGGATCATGAACCTCATCGTCAGGTAACGCAGGCCGGCGTCGGGGTGTGGAGTTCCCTCCCGATGCAGAAGGCCTGGGGCCGAGTCTGGCACTGGTCGCGACAACATGTCGTTGGTTTGTTGGTCGCGGTCTGGCTGAGTGGCAGTATTTTCTGGTTTTCTCTGCAGGCATTCACGGCGTACAAGTTTTCGCAACGCCTGTCTTTGGCCGTGCCAGCACCCTTTAGTATGCAGCAGGATGCAGGGGAACTGGCGGGCGCGATGGGATTGCGATCGTATCCGCCGGTCATGCTGGTCTGCGATGTCATTTCCCCGATGCTTTGGGGCATTGGCTCGAGAACGCGGCTGTTGTTCCCGGCCACGCTTTCAAGCCGTTTAGAGCATGGATCGCGGGCTACCCTGCTGGCGCACGAACTGGCCCATTTTCAGCGGGGTGATCATTGGGTACGCGCATTTGAATTGCTGGTGACCGGGCTGTTCTGGTGGCATCCTGTGGTCTGGTGGGCTCGGTCGCAGATCGGAATTGCGGAAGAACAATGTTGTGATGCGCTCGTGATTGAGCAGTTTCCCGAAACACCGCGCTGGTACGCCGAAGCATTGCTGGAAACCGTCGACTTTCTGTCGGAAACGCCTTTGGTCTTGCCGCCGGCGGCCGCCGGGGCTGGATACATTCCGTTCTTGCGGCAACGCCTGATTGCCATCATGCGGGGGGTCGCCCCGGCGAAAATGACGGCCTGGGCGTGGAGCGTCGTTTTGATTGTGGCGCTCGCATCATTGCCCTGGCATTTCGGTTCGGCGCAAAGTGTGACTCGCTCAGCGCCGGTGTCCGGCGAGCCGGTCACTGCCGATTCAGCGGATCGCGACCAACAGCTTTCGCTCGACACAGACGTGGGGGACAGGTTCGATCAGGCGACTCACGAACAGGTTTCGAAACTGATCGAAGCGGCGATGGAAGCCCGCGCGACGAATCAACGTGATCAGCTATGGGCTTCGGCACAATCTCCCAACGGTTGTTTCAGCGTGACCCGGAGTGGCAGCAATGTCGTCTCGTTTTTCGATGCAACCTCCGGTTCGCATTTGGACTTGAGTCCGTACCGGATTGTGACTGTGGCCTTCTCGCCCGACAGCGACTACTTCGCCACGGGGGGAGCCGATCACCTGATCAGGTTCTGGTCTTGCAGGAACCGTGAGTGCCTGTTTTCACTCGGCGGCCACGTTGCGAGCATTCAATCGTTGGCGTTCATTCCAGGGTCGAATGACCTGATTTCCGCCAGCGCAGACGGGATTCTGATCCGATGGGACCTGTCGCAACCGGGCCAGTCGACCTCGACGCGCTGTCCACACACCCCCGTGAACTGTCTGGCAACGTCTGCTGATGGAGAACGATTGGCTGTCGGAATCGGCAGTTGGATGAAAGCCGATGGTGGCAAGATTGTGGTTTACAATTTGAAGTCGCAGTCGATCGAGAAGGTTCTGGAGAATTCCCGGCCGATTGGTGTTCTGATGTTCGCGGCGGACATGAAAACGCTGATGGCAGGTAATTACGAGGGGCAGATGACTTTCTGGGATCTGGGGATGTATCGGAACCTGGGAACCACGCTGCCGAAATACAAAGATGCTGTTGCTGCTGCCAGGTTTTCGCTGAACACGCGAGCCCTGACGGCCATTACGGTCGACGATATTTTCGACGAGACGAAGGCTCAGCGACCTGTTACCGTGACACCTCAATGGTTTTACAATCAGGTTTCACGGTTACCGCGGCCCTCCCAACCGTTGGCGCAAGGGGTGCCTGTGCTGCCTGGCATTCCGTCGGAAGCCATCGTTCCGCAATTGATGCCTGTGGAAAGTGAAGACCCGAACTTGCCGCAAATTCGGGTCACCGGCGAACGCCTTCCCAGTCAGTCGACCGATTCCAATTCGCCAATGACCCAATAACCAGCGTCTGTGCGGGCCGGATGAATTCGCACGACCAAGTGGGTGGCTTACGAACAAAGGCATCGACGTCCGGTCGACAAGCCCTCACCCCGCAATGGTGCACGCAAGGCGGGCGCTATGGACGCTCCATCTCGCTGTAAATGACCCGTTGATATTTCCCTGACGTCAACTGTCGGGTACGACGGGAATCAGTGGACCAACGAGAGCTTGCGGCGTGTGGTCGGCGAATTCCACCGGTCAGGTTTCAACGGTCGGAATCGCAACCCCCAGTGACTCGGCGAGTTTCACCAGTTCCTTCCAGTTTCCATCATCGAGCGGAATTCCCTTCGCCTGGCGTTCGGCCAGCAACAGGCGTTCGGGGTCGCCTGGAAGTGTAATCTTTTCGACCCCATCGCGGCGTGGCGTATTTCGCACAAACGGCTCGAGGACCGAGATTTCCCGCTGTAAATGTTCGGCGCCGCCAAAGTGGCGCGGGTCGAGGACCAGAAACAGGGCGTCGTTTCCCACCGGTGGCGGCGCTCCGGGATGTGAACAGCGTCCGCCGGAAAGACCGCCGGTCAACATTTCAATCATGAACGCCAGTCCGAACCCCTTGTAGGCCTGATCGCCCCCCATGGGTAGAATGCTGCCGGCAGGCTGGTCATAAAGTTTATTGGGGTCGGTCGTCGGATTTCCATCGGCATCGAGGATCCAGCCCAGCGGGACTTGCTGGCCCGCAATTTTTTTGACCCGCACTTTTCCCTCAGCGGTGGCACTCGTGCCAAAGTCAAGAATGAACGGACCGTCGGTCCCCCCGGGCACCCCCATGCTCAAGGGGTTCGTTCCGAGACGGCCTTGTTTGCCACCCACGGGAGCGACGCGCTGTCCGGAACCGTGGCCGTTCGCGACGATGATGGCCGCCAGTCCCTGCTCGGCGGCCATTTCCGAGTATTCGCCGACCCGGCCAATATGCGCTGCCTGACGCAGCGTGCCGCAGGCGACACCGATCGCCGATGCTTTAGCGATCAACCGTTCCATCAGATCCCGCGACAGCACCTGTCCGAGTCCCCAGCCTCCGTCGCAGACGAGTGCCGCTGGTGTCTCGTGCACAATTTGCAATGAGTTCTGAGGTTGCACGCGACCGTCGCGAATCGCAGCGACGTAGAAGGGTATGCGCATCACGCCATGCGAATCGAACCCACGCAGATTTGCTCCAATCAGACTGTTGGCACAGATTTCGGACTCGCGCCGGCCGACTCCGATATGTTCAAACAGAGTGGCGGCGAACGTCTTGAGTTTTTCTGCGGAAATTACAGGCACTGGAGGTCCTCTGGCAGTCCGGAAACAGGAATTTCTGAGACAATCTCTTGCGACGAGCCCATCCTCAAGAAAGATTGTGAAATCAACATACTCGAATGGGAACTTGCCGGCAAATCGTGGTCACGACTGTATTGGAATGCGCAGGATTCCGATTACAACGACTGGAAAAAATACGCCGTGAAGTGCAGGGAATCCGACTCCGAAAACAGGGTGTGGGCTGAATCGAGATCCCATCCGATATGAATCTGGTCTGACGCCACCTGGCTTCGGTCGCTGACATCTTGAATTCACACTTCTGCAGCAATACTTCGAGGACGTAACGCTCATGTCCGAGTCGCTGGACTCCATCCGCAACCTGGATGACCTGCGGGCCTTTGTTCATAAGCAGCTTTGTGACCGTGAAAATATTCTTCAAGACCAGTTCCGATTGTCGGAAACCGTGCTGATTCGCAGTGGGAAAGACTGCGGCATGCACTTCTGGGTCTTGGGGCCGCGCAGTATCCGCCTCGAAGCCATTTGGGAAACCGATCGGAACACGATCTATTTCTACGACGCGCGAGGCGTCCGATACATGAAATTCCAATTGCCGCAGCGACTGGCTGTCTGCTCAGCTTGAGCGAAAATCGATCAGGTTTTCTGCTGGCGATTCAGTCGCATGCCTGTCCCTTGAAAAACCGGGAGGGGTTTGACGCGCATGGAGGCCCTGTTTCAGGCCGCAGCGCGCCTGACTTTTGGGAAGCCGTGGAAGGCCTCGTCAACGCCTCTGCCGTGATGACGGGTTTGGCATTTCACGTGGTTTGAGCAGAGATTGGTCATTGACCGGACTGTTCCATTCCTGGAGTGGAACCTGCTCGAAATCAGTCCAAACAGCCGGCTTTTACTCAAGCGACCGGGTTGTTCGCCGAAGCACAACCTGGTCCGAGTCGCTCGTCGCCGCGAGGTCTTGGCCTTCCCCAGACTCATGACCATTTCATGACGATTTGTCTGACTTTCGCGTGTCCGAGCACGCCGCAGGGGGCGTCCGAAACTTTCTGGAGCGGCCACGGAGCCGCAAAACCGGGGAAAAAACCAGGAATGAGCAGATTTCCGGGTTCCTGGGACTGCTGAAAAACCTGAAGTCTGTTTCCTTCCCTTTCGCGTCGGCCCGAAGTTATACTTCAGGATCGTATCCAAGCTGCTTCGCCGCTCATTCTACCGGCGAGTGCAAATCAGACAAAATGTAGAACAGTTCCCTGCCATCAGGATTTCGGACATGTTGCGATGTATGCGGTTGTCGCTCGGCTTGCTGCTGGTTTTCAACATCGGGATTCAAGTTCAGGCAGCGGAAAGTGGACTTGATGCCGTTTCACAAGATGCCGCCTTGGTTATTCGGTTGAAGAACCCCAAGGCGACCGTGGGCAAGGTCGCGGAACTGGCGGATCAGGTCGTTCCCGGAATTGGCGACCAGGTTCGGAGCCAGATCGACTTGCTGGGGAATGGGATTTCCAATCCCACCATGGCGGGCGTCGATTCAGAAAATGACTGGTACATCGGGATGTTCACGAAAAAAGTCGAAGGGGCGTCGAATGACGAACCCGTCTTCTTGTTCGTGATTCCTGCGACCGACTTGAAAGCCATGAAAGAGGGGCTGGGAGAGTCGTTCAAGTTTGCCGAACACGGAAAACTCGGGGTCTATACCACCGACGAAGCCACCTTTAAGGCTGCATCGGCCCGAATCAAAGGTGATGGCAAGTCCATTTCGACGTTGATTGAAAAGGACAGTGCTGCGGTTTTTGACGCAGGCGATCTCTCAGTTTTCATCAACGTCAAACAATTGCTGATCGACTACAAAGACGAACTTGCCGAGGGCAAGGAGAAGTTCAAGCAACAATTGGAAAACCTGCCCACGCCACCCGCGGGAGGTGTGAATCCGGCCCAGGTTGCTGAAATCGCCAACAAGGTCATTCAAATGTTGAGCGAGGGCCTGGAAGACACGGAAAGCTGCACGATCGGGACGGTCGTTTCGAAAGAAGGCCTGAGTTTCGACGACTTGGTCAAAGTGAAGAAGGGTTCTGCCACCGAAAAGCTGCTCAACAAGTCTCCGGCATCGACCTTGGCCACGTTTTCGACGCTGCCAGCCGGCCATCTCGGCTATTTCGGGTTGAGCTGGGATATGGCTGATCTGATGAAAATGAGCCAGTCGATGATGGCCGTGGGAGCTAACAGCCAGAATGCCGAAGCGAGTAAAGAGCTGAAAGCGGCGATGGAAGAAGCTGCGAAACTGAAAGTCACCGCGATGGCCAGCGCTTTTGGACTGGGTGACCCGGATACGGGGGCGGTGCGGACCGTGTCCATCACGGAAGTCGACAATCCGCAGAAGATGCGAGATGCGTCTCAAAAAATGATGAAGGCTTCCGAGAAGGTGGCTTCACAGGGAGTCAAACAAACCTTCGATTTGAAGAAGGACGCGGAAAAGTTCGGTAAGAACTCGGCGGACGTGGTCACCGTGAAAATGGACATGTCCGAAATGCCTGATCCGACGGCTGCTCAAATGTCAGAACGCGTGATGGCTGGTCTGTTTGGACCCGACGGCATGGTGACTCGAGTCGTGTACCTGAAGGATCGGGTTGTGCAGACGATGGGTGGTGGTAAGCAGGCGATGACCGATGCACTGGCTGCGACTGAGCAGGGCGCGACGGGGTCTTCGAAGTCAGCTTATGTTCAGGCTCGCGGCAAGCTGGGTGCCAAGGCGAATCTGGTTGTGTTGTTCGATTTGCCGAACACGCTGGCCAAGATTCTGGACCTGGTCGTGCAGGCCCAGGTGTTGCCGTTGCCTCTGGATCCCAATCAGGTCAAAGGCCTGCAGTCGAGCCCGTCCTACATCGGGTTGTCGGCTGGTGTTGAGCCGCAGGGTCTGCGGGTCAAGACGTTAATCCCGGTCGAACAGATGCAGGGAATTGCAAAGATTGTCATGTTCTTTCAGCAAACGCTGGGTGGAGTAGGGCAGTAGAGATGGCGGCAGAAGCAAGTTACGATCCGCGACGTGAAACCCTGGTGATGGAAACCCGTACGCACTGGTCTCCTGAGCTGCAGGCTTTGTCTGCGGCCGATAAGGAATGGCTGGCACGGGCTGTTCATGAACAACCTGCTCGTGCGGCGCACGTCGACTATGAACGGTCACACACCGGGTTTATCCGGGAAATCACCGTGACCGTGGCGGATGTCGAGCGCTTATATCAGGAGCGGGCCGTCAAAGCCTGAGTGAAACGGCTCTATCTGTGTTTGGTGTTGAAATCGATCGCCGCGTGCTGTTGCACGCGGCGATTGTTTTCCACCTGCCTGCCGGCCAGTTTTGAGTGACACCTGCCTCGGCCGAAGGTGACAAGGCTCAGGCCTATTGCTGTCTGTCTGCTGATTCATCCCCTGCTTTCGCCAGCAGCGGAGCGACCCACTCGCTGACGAACGCTTTGTTGGTGGGCCCAATGTGTCCACCCGCATTGAATGATCTGGCCATTTCGAGTCGATACGGAATCTGGTGCAATCGATCGGCATAAAGCTGGCGGGCATCTTCCGACAATTCTGATGGGATATGGAAGCCCGAAGCACCGGCCGAGACGGAATGTTCGCGATCGATGGTGCCCAGCGCGAGAGTGCCCACAACCAGATGGGGAATATCGCCCCACGAATGAAAGTTGACGATGCCCGATTCGGTTCGGGACAAGGCCCTGGTCAGGTCGTAATCTGGCGAAATCGCCGCCGCCAGCAGGATGACTCGTGAAACTTTGCGATCTTCTGGCAGCGCTTCGAGAACCAGCACGGACATGGCACCGCCACCCGAATGCCCGATCAAGGCCACCGGCCGGCCGGGATACTGATCCTGGTAGGCCATAATCTGGGTGGCAATTTCCCGGGCCACAGCGCGATTGCGCTCGAGCGCCATCAGGTGATAGGCCATGCAGGGCCAGTGCCCCGTCGTCCAGTCGCAAACTTCGACGGCCCCATCGAATCCGCCGGCGACCAGACCCCGGGCGATGCTGATGTTATGAAAACTGGTGCCCTCGATGCCGGGGAGCACGATCGCATAGCCGTGTTCAGCCCGTTCCGGTTTCAGCCAGGCTTCAAAATCGCGACACCACCAGCCCTGGGCCGGAAAATCGCGTCGTGATGATCGGGTAAAGGGCAGGGTTTCGACATGTGATTCTGGTTCGTCGTGTGAGGCCGTGACGACCGCATCCGACTGATCATGCACGACGACCGCAGGAGTCTGGCAACCAGCCGTTCCCATCGCGCAAAAGGCCAATAGGCCCCTATAAAGTCGACGAGCCAGATCAGGCATGGAATGGTCTCGGGTTAACCAGAAAACAACGGGTCTGGACAAAGCGTAAAATGACCCTGTGAGTCCGAATACTTGTGGTCCATAGACAATGCGTGGATACGGGTCAAGATGTCGCCGAAACTGCTTTTGGTCAGCTTTGGTCGGTACAGTGACCGGGTGCGGATAAGATGGCCCGCGTTCGCCGTACTGAGCAGATGCTGCCCGCAGTATTGTCACGATGCGCACTTGTAGCACGATGGGCATTCTGGGACGACAGGTTCGGTCACGTCGAACTGAGTTCCCGGCGTGTTCCACATCTTGGGCCGCAGGGGGGCGGAAAGTGCGGACCTACGAGGCGCGTTCCTGTTGCGCGCGAACGGATCATCGACAACTGGTCTGGGTCTTACGACGCTCGGCATGAGGCTCAGTGTCCTGAAAAAAAGCCACCCAGGATTTCAGTGATCACGACTGCGGAGGGCCAAGCCCCTCCGTGTCACAGGAAGCCTGGTATTTGTCTTTTTCCAAAACTTCTTGACTTTCAACAGAACCTGCCGTACGTTCGAGGAGTCATCTACGGATGTTTTGCCGTTGTCTGCAGAGAT
>JAFEBR010000767.1 GCA_018242565.1 Planctomycetota bacterium
GATCTGCCCCCGGTCGGAGGTCGCTTCGGTCTTTTGGCTCGGACGGCATCAAGCCCTCCCGAATCCTGATTCAGCACATGGCGATACAGAAACAGAATCGCGCCGAGCGGCTGACTTTGCGTGCTCTCGGCGACGCGACGGCTGACGGCCAGATGCGTGAGGAATTCCTCGACCCCTGGTTCGCTCATGTCGATGGGGTGAATCCACACACCGGTTCGATTGTGGTGTAACCGCAGCAACCTTTCGACCCACCGGCGGTCGGTCTGGATCGAGCGAGGAGCGCGCCAGCGGACCTTGCAGGCGGCTTCGTACTCGTCGAGGAGTTTCATGTCATGCAGTCCGTCGCGCAAGAATTGCTCGGTCAATTCACGCAGCCGAATTCAACGCAACTCACGGGCCCTGTTGAGATTGACACGCGAAGTCCGTCGGGTATTCTCACCGCAGTTCGTTCTGAGCAACAGAGTTCGGCGGCGGAGGCATCACGGAATGGAGTCCTCTATGGCACTGCGATGGATTGCAATTGTGTGCGCAGTGATGTCGTGGAGCGGCGGAGTCATGTGTCCGGCGGCTGAACCGCCCGCCTATGTGATCGAAGCTCCGGACATCCTAAAGGTCGAAGCGACAGGTCTGCGTAAAGACTTGCCCCAGATGGCTTCGCACGATTACTTGGTGCGGCCCGACGGGACGCTCTCGCTCGGTCCGTATGGCTCGGTACGCGTGTCGGAACTCACGGCAGCCCAGGCCCAGGCAGCAATCGGCAAGCACCTGTCCCAATACGCGCGAAAAAAGCGTGCGGTCGAGGTGCGCGTCGCGGTCGTGGGATACAATAGCAAATACTATTACGTCGTCAGGCCGGGCGGTGGCGGTGAGGAAGTTTCCCGCCTTCCCCTCACCGGCAACGAAACCGTTCTCGACGCCGTGGGGCAGGTCGAGGGCTTGGCGGCACTGGCAGCAAAGGGGCGTATTGAAGTCGTTCGCGACGGCAAGGTTTTCGCAGTGAACTGGCGAGCGATCACCCGGAGGGATCGGTTGGCGACGAACTACCAGCTCATGCCCGGTGACCTCGTCCGGGTCGCCGGTGCTTCCGAGTAGCGGAGCCACGCCGAACCAGGCGCTGCACCTGACCCGGCGGGCAGGTAGACTTTCTGCAGTTCGTGGCTCCCCGCGCCCGCCGGGCAGGTGAGCTTGGTCGTTCGACGACAGGAGTCACGGATGAAAACGCTAATCTCTTTGCTCGTGATGTCACTGACGTCGGCATGGGGTGCGCGCATGATCTTTTCGGAGCCCCCCGAGGCACCTCGTGTCGAGCCCCAACACGACCGGCAATCGCGTCTCGCCGAGGCCAGAACATGGATGTATCAGATCGACGGCCTGGATGCCCCAGGTGCGGTAGAGGCTTTGGCGGCGTCGAAGTACCCGCTACTCGTCGTCGAGTCCGGGATCAACGACCGCGACGCGGGTAAGGAAGAAGCCCGAGGGATGGTGGACCGGTTGCGGCGGCTCCCGGACGGCCATCCGCGGCTGGTGGTCGCCTACCTCGACGTCGGCCAGGCGGAGACGTACCGCGCGTATTGGGGGAAGGACTGGCGGGGCCCCCGCAGTGGGAAGCCGGGTCACCCCGAGTTCCTGCTGGCTGCCGACCCGGACGGGTGGGACGGCAGTTATCAGGTCGCCTACTGGGACAAGCGGTGGCAGGCCATTTGGCTCGGGCCCGACGGGGTCGTGGCCCGCCTTGCCGCACTCGGGTACGATGGGATCTACCTGGATTGGATCGACGCGTATACGGAACCGTCTGTGGTAGCGGCCGCCAAGCGGGCGGGCCTAAACCCGGCCGCCGAGATGATTACCTTCGTCCAAAGTCTCCGCGAGGCCGGCAGGCGGATTTGCCCGGACTTCCTCGTAATCGCCCAGAACGGGGCCGGGTTGATCGACGCCGACCCAGCCAGGTACATCAAAGCCATCGACGCGGTGGCCTTCGAGGACACGTGGTTCTTCGGTGAGGGCGGTGTCGCGTGGGAGAGCCCCCGGGCAGGTGACCTCCGGCACCAGGACACGGACCCCGACTGGACGCCGGCCCGTCGGCTGAAGCAGTACCGGAAGTACCAGGACCGTGGGCGACCGGTGTTCACCGTGGACTATTGCTTGAAGGCGGAGAACGCGGCATTGGTGTACAAGGAAGCCCATGCCGCCGGCTTGCGACCGCTGGTCACCCGTGTGTCGCTCTCCAGGATGACTTTGACACCACCGCCCGGCGGCGGCCGGTGAGGTCAATGGCCCTGGGCTGTGATGGCGGGCCGCCGAACCAGGCGCTGCACCTGAACCGCGGGGCACACAGGCATTCTGAGGTTCATAGCTCCCCGCGCCTGCCGGGCAGGTGCGCTTGGTCGTTCCTGCGGCCATTTCTCCTCCGCCAAAGCAGCCAGGACGCGCCGCAAGGTGGTGTCCCTTCGGTCTCGTATCTCGCATGAATCCGAAGCATCTGGCGGTAACTCAGCCCCAGCAGTTCCGCCCCCCCTTCGCAGGCTCATTTCTCCTGCATGTATCTTCGACAAACTCCCGCCCCTCAGCCGCTCTTTTTGGCTCAGCCGTGCCTTCCCCATCGTCCCCTCGTATACGTCTCCAGTGTGACATTTCTATCGAGGACGCGGTGTGACATTTCTAAAGTGGGCTGACACAAATTTGTTGGCCCATTTGGATTGAGTCTGTTTCCGGGAATTTCAGCCGTAAGTCGGTTTTTGATTTCCGTCGATCACCGACCGGCGAACAAAAAGCAGAAACTTTCTCGCGAAGTCTCGCATCCTGGCAGCAACGAATGTTGATCAAAAAACCAGCTCGGGCGCCACGGGACGACACCAACCGTTTCTGTTCATGCGGTATCGCGCATCCACTCGGATCGCGTCATGATGATGGCGAATCTGAGGGCGGGTGGATACATTCCTCTTTCGGGGTCAGCCGTTGATCACTCGCGATCGTTGATTCCTATTGCGGTGGAAGCAGCCAGGTTCTTCGTCGGAAACTGGTCTCGTCGAGTGATTCCATAGTGTAAGGAAGCTCCTCAATGCGTTCGCGATTCGTGTTGCCCGCTCTCGTCGTCGTCATCGGTTCCATGTGCGGTTGGCTCGCAGCGTCCGGCCACCTGACCGAGACATTCGGTCAGGAGACAAAGCCCCAGCCTGCAGCGGCGGACGGCAAACAACTTCCCAAACCCGACCCCGCGTTCAAGGGCAAGATCGGCGAGACCTACAGGGACTCGACGCCCGACTATCCGCAGCCCGTGAAAGCTCCGAAAGGCGCGCCCAATGTGCTGCTCGTCCTGCTGGACGACGTGGGCTTCGGGATGTGTTCGACGTTCGGCGGACCGGTCCCGACGCCGCACCTCGATGCGCTCGCGAAGAACGGTCTCACTTACAACCAGTTCCACACTACGGCCCTGTGCAGCCCGACCAGGGCCGCCTTGCTCACTGGCCGCAACCACCACAGTTGCGGCACGGGCGTCATCATTGAAATGGGAACGGGTTACCCCGGCTACACGGGGATCATCCCGCAGAGCACGTCGGTCGTGGCCCAGACGCTCCGCGACAACGGCTACGCGACTGCCATGTTCGGCAAAGCTCACAACACCCCGGAGCCAGAAATCAGTCCGGCCGGGCCATTCCACAACTGGCCGACCGGCCAGGGATTCGAGTACTTCTACGGCTTCAACCAGGGCGAAACGAACCAGTACTATCCCACGCTTTATCGCAACGTCACCCCGGTCGCCCAGACGAAGTCGCCGGAACAGGGCTACCACTTCATGGCGGACATGACCGATGAAGCCATCGCCTGGACACACAACGTGCGGGCCGCGAACCCCGGCAAGCCGTGGTTCAACTACTTCAGTACATCCGGCGTCCACGCCCCCCACCAACCCCCACAGGAATACCGCGATAAGTACAAGGGAAAATTCGACTACGGATGGGACCGACAGCGTGAATTGACGCACGCCAGGCAACTGGAAATGGGCATCATTCCCAAGGGAACCAAACTGACGCCGCGCGACCCCAACATCCCCTCTTGGGATTCACGGTCGGCGGACGCGAAGAAGGTCTTTGCCCGGCTCATGGAGAATTACGCCGGCTACATGGAGTACACCGACCATCAGGTCGGGCGCTTGATCGACAGCCTGGCTGCGTCGGGTGAACTCGACAACACATTGATTCTCTATGTCGTTGGTGACAACGGCGCGAGCGCCGAAGGGGGCCTGGAAGGGACGTTCAGCGAACTCGCCAGTCTCATCGGTGTGCAACTCGGACTGGAAAGCACGATCAAGCGGATCGACGAGATTGGTGGACCGATGAGCGAGCCGCACGTTCCCGTCGGCTGGGCGTGGGCTATGAATGCCCCCTTCCAGTGGACCAAGCAGGTGGCCTCGCACTTTGGCGGCACCCGCAACCCGCTGGTCGTCCACTGGCCGAAGGGGATCAAAGCCAGGGGCGAAATCCGCGAGCAGTTTCACCACGTCATCGACGTGGTGCCGACCATCCTGGAAGCGTGCAGAATCTCGGAGCCGAAAGTCGTGAACGGCATCGCGCAGAAGCCGATCGAAGGCGTCTCGATGCTCTATTCGTTCGAGGACGCAAAGGTTAAGAGCCGAAGGACAACGCAGTACTTCGAGCTCGCGACCAACCGGGCGATCTATAACGACGGCTGGGTGGCGTGCAGCCGCTACGGCTACCCGTGGGTGACGGCAGGCCGCGGCATGGATTTCGTCAACGCCCCGTGGGAGCTGTACCACATCACCGACGATTTCAGCCAGGCGGTTGATCTGGCGGCAAAAGAACCGGAGAAACTCAAGGAGTTAAAGGCCAAGTTCTTGGAAGAGGCCAGGAAATACGACGTGTTCCCGCTCGATCCACGGTTCTCGGAGCGGCTCGACCCGAAGTTGCGGGAATCCGGCGAACCGAGGACGAGTTGGACATACTACGGCAACAATGTCTGGTTGCCAGAGCCGATCGGGCCGCAATTGTTTCCGCGCAGCCACAGCATCACCGCTGAATTGACAATTCCCAAGGAAGGCGCGGAAGGGGTCATCGCCTGTGCCGGAGCGTTCTCGGCGGGATGGTCGCTGTACATCAAGGATGGAAAGCCTGCCTTCCGCTACACCGGTTTTGAAATTTCGGACATCACCATTGTCGGAACGGTCACCGTGCCGGAAGGGAAAGTGACCCTCAAAACCGAGTTCACAGCGGACGGATCAGCAGACGGTGCGGGCACGCTCAAGCTGTTTGTCAACGGCAAGCCGGCCGGAGTGGGCAAGATCAAGGGGACATTCTTCCGGCATGGGTTGGAGCCGTTCGAAGTTGGCCGCGACTCGATCACGGCGGTTTCGCCGGACTACAAAACGCCGAGCGCCTTCACCGGTACGATCGAAAAGATCACGTTCGAGCTGAGCAAAAAGTAACAGCTTGGTGAAACGCTGGGCCGGGAGCCAAACTCGCTCGATAACGACTCATCTTCTTTTAGAATGCACAAACATGCGATTGCGATCACTGGTTCCCCCCGTATTCATCGCAGTCGCTTGCGCCCTCGGCTGGCTGGCGGCTCACGCTCAAGACAAGCCAGAGCAGCCGAAAGCTTCAGGCAAGTTAGATCGCACCGTCCTCCCTCCGCCCACGCCGGAGTTCAAGGGCCAGATTGGTCCAAACTACAA
>JAFEBR010000768.1 GCA_018242565.1 Planctomycetota bacterium
AGCAGGCGGCCCCCATGTCCTTACCGGTAACGTCGTCGTCACGAAGAATATGGGTACCAAATTCGGAGTCGCGATTCTGGTACAGTTGGTGGGGGAAGAGAACAACTTGCGCAACGGACGATCATCGAAAGTGGCTGTGCTTGTCGAAAAGAACCGAGGGGGTGACATCCAACTAAAATATTCGGAATCCGAGCAGATGAAATCGGCGCCAAATCTGGTATAATCTGCGTCCACGGAAGAACTCATCGGTGCGTCGGTCGATGTGTATTTACAGGGGCCCATTGAAGGGGAGAGATTTGAATTCGCCGTTGACGATTGACGTGGCGAATTCGGAGTAAGCGGGCCGAGCGCACCCCTGATTTCGGTTGAGATGTTCAAGGGCCACTTCCATTTTTTAGGTGACGCGATTCACTTCACTATCTGAGGAGCCAGGAGATGGGTGCAGCGAAAATTCCGGAACAGATCAACGAGCGGTTTGTTTCCAGCGGGCCCGTTGCCGACTGGCCCAAATCGCGTCGCGTTCACGTGTCGCCCCCCGTAAAGTTGAGTTATTGCACGGTTTGTTTCGAGAGTTTTGTTAGTGAACCGACACTGGCACAACATATTGCCGCCAAACACGGCCGCCAGCATGTGTACCTGAAAGTTGACGAACGGATCATACGGGATATTTGCTGCCTGAGTGCCGTCCCCAAGACGATGGCCGTTGTGCTACTGGACTGTCCACAAATTCCGCTTACGATTACGGTCGATGGCCAAGTCTCGAAATTGAACGTCAATAAAACAACAAATCTCAATCGGTATTTGAAAGCGGCAAAACCCGGATCGCAAATTGAAATCTTGGCTGGCACACCCGGCCTGCCGCAGACGTACCGCCTGTTCATCGGCGTACAACCCCAGTTCGAGGCGGATAAACTCGACGATCAATTCCGGAGATTTCTCGCCGAGGGGCTGAATTCAGGCCGCCAGGAACTGATGCGTCTCCGTGAGGGATTGGAGATTCTGAACCTCAGTGAATTTGAGCAGCGATATCGGGACGGAATTCTCGAATTCATTCACGGCTCGCAGTTGAAAAAAGAAAGAAATCTCCCACACTCCAAAACGCACCTGGAAAAGGCTTTCGAGCTGCTCCTGCCATTCGACACAGAGCTTGCCCGAGAAGCGCGCTATGCGCTGGCGCTGACGATGAACTGCTTTAGTGGTCAATGGAGCACTCCGGCGGGTTCGCGGTTCCACCGAGCCGAGGCGTTCTTCTGTGCGAAAGGCCCTCCGTTACCAAAGCGAAATTCTACGACAACATCATTTCCCGGAATTCCAATCGATGAGCTATCAATCATGATCCTCGCAGCGGTCGACGCTTATGCCGAGAAAGATGACGATACCGTCCTGCGAATCGTCGATGAAATACGAAACAGCAATTTGATCTTGGATCGAAACGACGAAGAAAAGGTCACGCTGCTCGCAGCGCGCGCCGGACTGCGTCGGGGAGATCTGGAAATTGCCAAACGGGAATACGGTCTGCTCGCGGACGGTATTCACTTTTTCGAAGAGGCATTCCGGATCTTGAAAAAGATGTAAGAAAGCAGAGACAAAATGGTGATGGACGGTAAGACGGAGAAACTTGTCGCTGATCCCAATGCAGTCGGCGGATCCAACGTCGCGTACCCGGCGGAAATCCCGCCGCAACCCCAGAAAAAGAAGAAGGGCAAGCCCGATTTCCGCGAATTTCTGGACCTCGTGAATGCCGCTCTGTCGGCACCAGATTCGAAGCGACACGGACCATCCGTCAAGAAACTCTTGAAAGCCGGTTATGCCGGCAATTTTGCGCTATCCCAGATCGAAGAAATTTTCACGACGCTCCAGGGCCGAATCGATCTATCGATTGTCGCCGTGTATCTGGCGATTTTCAATCAAAGCCCACCGGTATCACAGTTGTCGCGACACCTGTTCATTCGCCTGTTGGTGCATTTCCGTGAGCAACTGAACTACCCCGGCGAGCTGGCACAGCTCGACAGTTCGCGCGAGCAATCGGCATTGTTATCTGAGTGGTTGAAACGACTTTTCTCGACAGGTACCGAATCGACTGACGACAGCCGTTCAGTAACGATGAATCTTGCAAGATTTCGTTCGGCCCTTCTGCTGATGATGCAGGAAACGGTCACAGCGCGGACCGTCCCGCTGTACGAATTGCTGGACCTGAGTACGAATACTCGCAATCTGTACACGTCGTCGAAGGCCGATGCACAGTTTCTGCTGGAGATTGAAAAACAATTGTGTGGCCCGAAGCCGGCGCTTCAAAACCTGGGAGCGAGATTGACGATCGCCGCTCCGGCCCGACTGCAAAACGAGCATTTTGCCCAACGACTGGCTGACTTAGTCGAAAAACAACAGTCGCAGTTGAGTCGCCTGGCGGAGCTGGAAACGGCGAATGCGACGCTCGCCGGTTCGCTGCAAGCAGCACTGCAGCGCGCACAGGACCTGGAGCAAGAGGTTTTGAATTCCAGACAGGAACTCGAAC
>JAFEBR010000076.1 GCA_018242565.1 Planctomycetota bacterium
GAGACACCCGGGGTGGAACTGATTGATACCGGTGTGGCGCTTTACCTTGTCGACAGCATCTATGGTGACGTCGGCGGAACTGCGTTCACCGTTAACCTGGTGCCGGGGCAGTATTTTCTTGAGCTAGTCGACCCGTCGGCTGTTCCTTTCGGATTACCGGCTTATGTGCCCGTTCTGGTTGAGTTTGGGGGCGACACGACGATCGCCCCGTTCTACCTAACCGCCACCCCCGAACTGACCGCGGATGCACCCGTACCGACGGAGTTCTCGGATTACTTTGGATTGTTTATCGGCGCCGTCCTGTTTTCGACAGATAGCGGCGACCTCATTTTCTTCGCCGATGACGCGGATCCAAACTTCGCGACCTCGATCACCGCGGTTCCGGAACCCTCGACGCTGACGATCGCGTGCTTGGGCAGCCTGGCCGGTCTGCTGGCCTTCCGTCGCGCCCGCCGGACGCAAGTCGCGGCCTGATTGCTAAGGTCACCGACACCGTTCCCATTCCAACCGTGAGTCGTCGCCACCTGGCCTGACGACTCACGGTTTTTTTACGCCGCGTACTCCAGATCGATTCCCAGATCGAATTCATTTTTTTGGGTGACAAAATCCTCGTAGTGCGGGCATGAGCCCGCATACCTCCCCCATTTCGTTCAACCGCACCCATTCTCTGTGAACTTGATGCCCCATGGCTGACAACACCCCCACTTGGCCGCCCTCCCAGTGGTAGGGTACGCCTCGACCGTCAGGCGCGATATCATAAGGGCGTGCCATTCCATGGCGTGTGAATGGGACTGGCGGATTTCCTGGCTTTCTGGATTCCTCGCATGGGTGTGTACGATCGCGACTATTATCGAGTGGATTCCACCCGGCAGAGCCTGCTGGGGGGAACAGCACCCGCCTGCAAACTCCTGATCGCCTTGAATATCGGCGTGTACCTGTTGCAGATGGTCACCTTGAACTCGCCGGGCGGCGGTGTGACCGGCTGGTTTCTGCTCTCCCCCGAAGACGTGCTGCAGCGGTTTCAAATCTGGCGGTTGCTGACGTCGGCGTTTTGTCATTCTCCGCGAGACATCTGGCACATCATTTTCAACATGATGGCCTTGTGGTGGTTCGGGGCGCCCCTCGAAGCCCTGTACGGCTCCCGTGAGTTCTTCAAATTCTATCTGACGGCGGCCATTCTTTCGGCGGTCGGGTTTCTGGGGGTCGAGTTGCTGCTGCAGCAGTTCGTGGTGCATCGCATTCCGTCTGAACTGGGGGCCTCGGGGGCCGTCATGGCCGTCCTCATGCTGTGCGCCCTGCATTATCCCACGACCAAAGTCTACATCATGTTCGTAATTCCACTGGAATTACGCTGGCTCGTCGGCCTGTACGTCATTTATGACCTGTACCCGATCCTGCGGGAGTTGGGCGGAGCCCAGGTCGTCGATAACGTGGCACACGCGACGCACCTGGCCGGGCTCGTTTACGGATTTCTGTACAAGAAATTCGACCTGCGTTATTCGCGCTGGCTCAGTCACTGGTCGTGGCCACAGGTGCAGCGCAAAGCGCGGGCCGTTTCCCGTCAACGGCAAGTCAAGCTGTACACCCCTCCGCAGGAATCGCCGGGGGGAGAAGAACTCAGTCGCCAGGTCGATGAAATCCTGGCGAAGATCAGTGCCCAGGGCGAATCGAGTCTGACCGAGGCCGAGCGTGAAATCCTCAAAGAGGCCAGTCGTCGCTACAAGAACCGCTGACAACTGGAATTCGCCGGCACGACTTACGATAATCGCGGGTTCAGCGCAAGTTCAAACGGCAGTTTTTTACGATTAGAAAGTAGTTCAGAAATCGTGGCGAAAGAGCAAGTGGTGCTCGCCTACAGTGGCGGGTTGGATACTTCGGTCATTCTGGGCTGGTTGATGGACGAAGGATACGACGTCCACGCGGTCTACGTCGATCTCGGCCAACCCTGCGAAGACCGTGAAGCGATCCTCAAGAAGGCCCGCGATATCGGTGCGAAATCCTCGCAGATCATCGACGCTCAAGAAGAACTGTGCCGCGATTTTGCCTTTCCCGTGCTGCAATGGCAGGCCAAGTACGAAGGCATCTATCTGCTGGGGACGTCGATCGCCCGTCCGCTGATTTCCAAGGTGTGTCTGCAGGTCGCCCGCGACGTCGGCGCCACCGCCTACGCCCATGGCGCCACCGGCAAGGGGAACGATCAGTGCCGCTTCCAACTGGCCGCCGAGGCGCTCGACCCCAACGTCCGTGTCATTGCCCCCTGGCGCATCGAACGCTTCCGCGAGGCGTTCCCCGGCCGAACCGCCATGATCGCCTATTGCGATGCCCGCAAGATTCCCGTCAAGGCGTCGGTCGCCAAGCCCTACAGTTCCGACGAAAACTGTCTGCACATCAGCTACGAAGCCGGGAAGCTCGAAGATCCCGCCGTCTGTGGCGTCGACATTGTCGAATTCGGGATGACCGTTCGCCCGCAGGAAGCTCCCGACAAGGTCGAATCCGTCCGCATCGGCTTCGAAGCAGGCGTCCCCGTCAGCGTGAATGGCCGCAAGCTGTCGCCGCTGGCCATCGTCACCGAACTGAATACGATCGCCGGCCGCAATGGCGTCGGCCAGATCGACATGATCGAAAACCGCTTCGTCGGCATGAAGAGTCGCGGAGTGTACGAAGCCCCCGGTATGACGGCACTGTATGCCGCGCATCGCACCCTAGAGCAGTTGACCCTCGACCGCGACCTGGTCCACCTGCGTGATCGCCTCGCCCCCGAAATCGCCGAGATGGTCTACTACGGGTTCTGGTACGCCGCCAAGATGGATGCCCTGCTGGCCTTCATCAAGGAAGCCCAGAAGCCGGTGACAGGCGAAGTCACCTTGGGCCTCTACAAAGGCAATATCATCGTCGAAAGCCGCACGAGTCCCAACAGTCTGTATGACGAAGCCATCGCCACCATGGAAGGGGGCGGCTCGTACAACCAGACCGATGCCGAGGGATTCCTGCGGATCATGAGTCTGCCCGGCCGGGTTCAATCGCGGCTTAAACCGCGAACCTATTAGCCGAGGATCTCGTGGCGGAACGCATTCTCGCGATTGGCGACATCCATGGCTGCGATATCGCCTTCCTGGCGTTGTTGAAAGGTCTGGCAATCCGCCGGCAGGACACAGTCGTGATCCTGGGCGACGTGGTCGATCGCGGCCCGGGTTCACGACAGGTGATCGATCGCATCCTGCAACTGCAGGATGAATGCCAGCTGATTTTCATCCAGGGCAACCACGAAGAAATGATGCTGTCGGGGCTGACCGACGAACAGATGGCTCAGGGTTGGCTGCTGTACGGCGGACAGGCGACACTCGCTTCGTACGGAGGCGACCGTGGTCTCGTGCCGCAGACGCACATCGACCTTCTGAAAGCCGGCCGCAGCTACTGGGAAACCGACACCGAGATCTTCGTGCACGCCAACCTCGATCCCGCATTGCCTCTCGATCAGCAGGAGGTCGACCGCGTGCGGTGGACTCACCTGACCGGCTTTGAGTTGCCGCATCCCTCGGGCAAACGGGTCGTCTGTGGCCACACGCCGCAGCGGTCTGGGCGTCCCCGCGTGGTCCCGGGCTGGGTCTGCATCGATACCTTCGTCTGTGGCGGTAGCTGGCTGACCTGCCTCGACGTGACCACCAACGAATACTGCCAGTCCAACCTCGTCGGCCAACTGCGCTTCGGCCGCATCGATAAGAAATAAGTCACTAAGGAGAGTGAATCATGGCTTTGATTCGTGAGCTGGCCCATCCCCGCGACGAAATTATGCAGACGATGGAACGGATCTATCGTTACCGCATGACCACCACCTCGGGGGGCAACCTGTCGATCCGCGACGAGTCGGGCGATCTGTGGATCTCGCCCGCCCGGGTCGATAAAGGCAGCCTGACCCGCAACGACATTGTTTGCGTGAAACCCGATGGCACGGTCGAAGGTCCCCATCGCCCCTCGTCAGAAATTCCCTTTCACCAGGCCATCTACCAGGTTCGTCCCGACATTTCGGCCATCGTCCATGCCCACCCGGTCGCGCTGGTCGCCTTCAGCATCTGCCGTCAGACCCCCGACACGCGACTCTTCCACCAGGCACATTACGTCTGCGGTCAGCCGGGCTTCGCGCCCTACGCATTGCCGGGCAGTGCCCAACTCGGCCAGAATATCGCCGAGGCGTTTCGAAGCGGGGCCGACTGTGTGATCCTCGAGAACCATGGCGTAGTCGTGGGGGGGCGTTCGCTCTCGCACGCCTACCAGCGGTTTGAAGCGCTCGAATTCGCCGGCAAGACCGTCATCAAGGCCCGGCACCTGGGGGAAGTCCGGTACCTCTCAGACGCCCAGTTGTCACAGGCCCAGAATCGCGTCGTCGATCTGGCGCCCTATACGCCACCGGCCGCCACCGTGAACGAAAAAGAACTGCGCCGCCAGTTGAGTTCGTTCATTCGCCGGGGGTGCCGACAGCGTTTGCTCATCAGCACCGAAGGCAGTTTTTCAGCCCGAGTCGCGGGGGACTCGTTCCTGATCACCCCGTCGCAGCGTGACCGCGAGACCCTGGCGATCGAAGACCTGGTGCTGGTGCGTGGCGATACCTGCGAAGCCGACAAGCAGCCCAGCCGGGCGACTCTGGCCCATCAGGCCATCTACCGCCGGCATCCGCAGATTCAGGCGATCGTGTTCGCGCATCCGGTCAACGCCACGGCGTTCAGCGTCACCAGTTCACAGTTCGACGCCCGCACGATTCCCGAGAGTTACATCTTCCTGCGCGACGTCGGTCGGGTGCCGTATGGCGTGCAGTATCAGGCCGACGGCAAAATCGCCGATTATGTGTCCCCCACTTCGCCGGCCGCGATTCTCGAAAATGACGGCATTCTGGTGACCGGCACGAGTGTGCTCGACGCCTTCGACCGGCTGGAAGTGCTCGAATCGACCGCCGAGGCAGTGATCAATGCCCGCACGCTTGGTCCCATCGCCGCGATGCCCGCCGCCGTCATCGAAGAACTGAAGCGTGCGTTCTTGTCGTAAGCCGATCAGGCTTTGCGGATGAAATCGGCGGCAAAACTGCGGATGTGACGTCCGTTGAGGACATGCACAATCCGCAGTTGCTGAATCGTCTCTTGACTAAAGTGGTGCAGGGGGACGTGCACGAGCTTCTTTCCGAAGCGGCGCGCCAGCCGGCGCCACCCGGCCCCCGGAGGTGCACTGCTGAGCAGCGCCACGTGCCGGTGTTTGCTGTGCAGTAAACCGGCCGACAGAATGCGCTCTTCCAGCGTGTCGGCGAAGTTGAGTCGCGGATCGCTCCAGACGTCGGCAATGGGGCGCGGGGGAAACAAAAACACCGCCCCGCCATACGTGGCCACGCCGATGCCCGGCCCCACCATCTCTTCGTGAAAGTTCGAAGCGAACAACGCAAGCGTCGATTCATCGTAGTGCTCGGCCATCCAGGTCGTACGCCACGGGTAGTCGCGCGGGTCGGCCGGAGAATCGAACAGCATCACCACGCAGTCGAGCGAACCCCGCACAGGCGGGCTGATCTTCACGAACAGCTTGCCGGTATGCCAGTTGCGCAGCGTCTCGCGAATATCGAGCCCATCCATCAAGCTGCTGCGAAACTCTTCGGTCCGTGCCAGATCGAGGCCGATAATGGCCCGCGCCTTGTCTTTCACATGCGTGCGAAAATTCTCGATCGCCACATCTTCAGGAGGCCAACTGCACTGCGAATACGGATTCCAGCGCATCTGCCAGTCGGTCTGCTGCAATTTGTCGGGCTTGCGCCGCAGTGAGACCGAGCGCCAGCTCATCGCCGGCCCCGGCAGTCGGCACTTCAGGTCCACCATTTCGCCATTGGGGAGTTGCGCCCGCTGCAGGCTCACCCGCACCCGCGGAAAGGGCAATTCGTCGGCGTACGGATAATCGCGGGCCGCTTCGGCCAGAATGATCGCGAACTGATCGCCCGCGAATTGCTGTGCTGCCGTCACCAGCGTGTACAAGTCAGGAGTCATTCGCCGTTCGATCAGCGACAAATTGCGGACATACTTGAGATATTGCGAAAAGAGCTGCGGCGTCAGCCGGCGCCCGCGATTCTTGAGTTCCGCCTTGTACCGTTCACGCGACGTCAGCAGCAGCTCTTTGACCCCGTCGATCGACAGGTTTTCGTCATCATCGAGTTCCTGCCGGGCCCGTTCGTACAGACCCGTCAAAAACGGCAGTTCGCCCAGCACGAACAACAGCGTCTGCGGGTCGACGGCGAAGATGTCGGTGTATTCGACTTCGTCGTTCTCCCGGGTCGCAGGCTGCCGGGCGTTGTACGCTTCGCGAATCCATGGCCAATCGAGAATCGAGACCACCAGCAGAATCGACTGGTACTGCTGTTCCAGGCGGCGCAGATTGGCCGCCATCGTTAAGATGCGGTCGGTGGCCTGGCCGGCGAGGGGGCGACGTACCGCCGGCAGCACGGCCGCCGCGAATTGTTCGAGTGCCACCGTTTTGAGCGCATACGGATCGGGCAGGCCCGCCGAGCGCGGTTCGAACACCGCCGTCTCCAGGTCAATGAAGGCCCGGGGAATCTGCTCCTGCAGGGCAAAGCGCAAGGCGGCGATTACAGGCTGACAGGGGTCAATCGGCACATAGCTGACCGCCCGGGTGGAATGCTCGGGATGATCGCCCGTTTCCCGCCAGTCGCGCTCGGTGTACTCGGCAGGCTCTGGCTGCACGACCATCGAGATGCCCGGGAGCAGGTCGATCGCCTGTTCGACGTCGTATTGAAACGACGGCGGTAACGGCACGGCCACGCAGTCGAACTTGTGCTCGAGCAGCACCCGGCGGACTTCCAGCGCGCAATCGCCACTGCCGTGAATCACCGGTACCACGCGAATCCGTGGGCCGATCGTCAGGACTTCAGAGGGGGTTGCAGATTTCGCCATGGCAGACGTCTCGGTGCCGATCAGCCTTCGTCGAATTCGTCATCATCATCGTCGTCGTCATCGTCAAGCTGATCTGGATGCAGCGGATCTTCCGGCGAGAAAAAGAAATCGCCCAGCCCCATCGGGACCGAAGAGCCACCCAGCGTTCGTGACTTGCGGTCGGCCAGCGCTTTCAGATCGAGGGCGTCTTCGCCCAGACATTTTTCCAGCGCTTCGCGCCACACCACGTCTTTCGAGAGCGGGTGGTCGGCATCTTGTGCCAGGCGTTTGATGGCGTATCGCAGCACATTGATGCCGTCGCGCGTCGAGAAATCGAGTTTCAGTTCGTGCGCCCCCTGCAGAAACTCGACCGTCAGATCGAGCATCTCAGCGGCGGCGAACGGCAAGTGGTAGCGCAGAATCGACATTTCGTCCTGCCGCGACGGGAAGCCGATCGTCAGCGTCGGTTGCAGTCGGCTCAAAATGTAGTCGGGAACCTCGAACGTCGATTCGTCGTCGTTCATCGTGACCGCACACCGGAAATCAGGATGGGCCTGAATTGTAATCCCGGCGACCATCGACTCGACATACCGCCGATGATCGAGCAGGGGGGCCAGGCTGGCCCACGACTTCTCGTTCATGCGGTTGCCTTCATCGAGAATGCACACCCCGCCCCGAATCATCGCCGTCACCAGTTGTGACGCGTGGTAGACGATCTTCGAATCTTCCGACAGCACGGGCGTCACCAGCAGGTCTTCAGGACGCGTGTCCGATGTGCACTGGTAGATGTACAGTTCCTGTCCGCGAGTCCGCGCGGCGGCCATCCCCAGCGTGGTCTTGCCGATGCCCGGCGTGCCGACCAGCCGTGGCGACAGCGGATAGTCGGCCTGATCGACCGTCAGCCAGCAGGCCAGCAGTTGCTTGAGGATTTCACGTTGCCCGATCCATTCGCCCGCCGACCGATCGGGCTGCGCCAGGAACAACCGGACGCCTTGGATTTCCACGAATTTAGACATAGTGGGAGATTCGAAACCGGTTCGATAAATTGAGCGAGCGTTGTGGCCCCAGGACTTCGACGTGCCCCAACGCGAGTTCTGTTGTTTTGGATTGTACCAGTCGTTGATTTGTTCTAACAGTGGTAGTCTATGTCCATCTCTGAACCGCCGACAGACCACACGAACCACAATAACAATCACCTGCCGCCGCGGCAGCGCGCCTGGCTGGAAGACGACCGTCGTCTGATGGTCGGGCCCGCGTCGCGCCTGGAAGAATTCTTCCGGGTGCTGCGAATCGTTCGCGAATTCATCCGCGGGTTTCGGGCCCTGCACTTTCTCGATCCGTGTGTCACTGTCTTCGGGTCAGCCCGGTTCGCCGAAGATCATCGCTATTATCAACTGGCACGCGAAGTCGGCGCCACAATCGCCCGCATGGGATTCACCGTCATGACCGGCGGGGGACCGGGCATCATGGAAGCGGCCAACCGCGGGGCCAAAGACGCCGGAGGGTATTCGGTGGGCTGTAACATCATTCTTCCCAAAGAGCAGCACTCGAACCCCTACCTCGATCGAACCGTCACTTTTCGATACTTCTTCGTTCGCAAGGTGATGCTGGTGAAGTATTCGCAGGCGTTTGTGATCATGCCCGGGGGGATGGGCACCATGGACGAGGCGTTTGAAGCCATCACCCTCATTCAGACCGGCAAGATCTTTGATTTTCCCGTGGTGTTCGTCGGCGTCGATTACTGGCGTCCGCTGTTTGATTTCCTGAAAAACGACCTGCTGGCCAATGGCACCATCGATCAGGCCGACCTGGATCGCCTGACGTTGACCGATTCGGTCGAGACCCTCAGCGAATCGCTGCGGGTCTGTCCCTTCAAGGGGACTCGGGCAAACTTCGGGCCGCGCCGCCGGTCCTGGCTGGGTGAGTGAATCGGTTGTCGCGCAACTGGCCCCTGCCTACAATTCGCTCGCAGTCACGAGATTCCATAAACATCCCTACAACGTCGTTTTTTGAGGAGCAACATGAGCGTCCGAGTCGGCCAGATGGCCCCCAATTTTGAAGTTCAGGCGTACGACCGCACTAAAGACGGTACCCCCGACCAGTTTCCCAACGTCAAGCTGTCCGATTTCGCGGGCAAATGGGTCTGTCTGTTCTTCTATCCCCTCGATTTTACATTTGTCTGCCCCACGGAACTCGTGGCCTTCAACAAGGCCGTTCCCGACTTCGAAGACCGCAACTGCGTCGTGTTGACCGCCAGCACCGACAGCGTCTTCTCGCACAAGGGGTGGTGCGACAGCCACGCCGACCTCAAGGGACTTAAGTATCTGATGCTGGCCGACATGACCCGCAAGATGTCGGCGGCCTACGATGTGCTCGACGAAGACAAGAGCATCGCCTACCGCGGCATCTTCCTGCTCGACCCCAAGGGCATCGTCCGCTGGCTGGCCATTCACGACCTGGGAGTGGGCCGCAACGTCTCCGAAGTGCTCCGCGTGCTCGACGCGCTGCAGACCGACAAGCTCTGTCCCTGCAACTGGAAGCCAGGCGACAAGACGCTGAACTGATTCCCGCGGCCTGCGGGCCGTTGAATTTGACTTGTGCTGGCAGTCTGGCTGTCCCTCGGCAGCCAGACTGCATTTTGAGTTTCACCAAGTTCCCGCCAGATCTGTCTTTTGGGTGTTTTCATGTCGCGTGTTTCGCCTGTCCCCGTTTCCGCAGCCACCGACAAAGTCGCGCAGACCTACGAACGCATCGCCGAGATGCTGGAAGGGGCGCCGTTCCCTGAACCGATTCTGCTTTATGGACGGGTCCCGGCCTTCCTGCAGGACTTCTACATGAACTTTAAGAAGTTCGTGTGGACCGACGGACACCTCGATGTGCAGGCCAAAGCCACGCTGGGGCTGGCGGTTGCCGCCGCCATGAAAGCCGGAGCCTGGGTCGATTTCTTCACCGCCCGCTGTGCAAAACTCGGGCTCACGGAACAGTACGTCGCCGATGTGCTCGCCGTGGTGGCCTCGTGTCAGATGTACAACGTGTTCTTCAAGTTCCGCGACCTCTCGGGCAGCGAACTCTTCAGCGGCATGGGGGTCGGACTGCGGGCCCATACGTTTGCGAACACGTCGCTCGATGCGAAACAGGTCGAACTGATCAACATCGTGATCAGCGATCTGAATGGCTGCAAACCGTGCACCGCCGGGCACATCGAAAAGATCCGCCAACTGGGTGTGTCCGACGATGCGATTCTCGAATCGATCCAGTGCGGCGCCACCATGGCGGCCGGTTGCTCGTTCCTCAATTCCGCCACTGCCTGAACGGTCGTCAGGCCGGCCCGGCCTTCTGCACGCTGGCAATCTCGTCGATTGAAAACGGACCCAGCAGCACGTTCCGGTGCGGAGGCTGCGACGCGCGCCCCCACAACACCAGGCTCCCATCGGTGCTCTCGCGGGAATCCGGATAGCCCGTGTGCTGCGACCCGTCGGTGAGCGTCACCGTGACCGGGCTCGTTTCATCGATGCCCGACATCTCGTCGTGGACCAGCGCCGGAAACCGGCCCCAGGCCCAGAACCACAGCGTTTTGCCCGGGTCCACCTTGCCGGCGACATCCACCCATTCCAGCTCGGCCAGACGCAGATCTTTCTGCGCCGCCTGCCGACACCAGGGTTGCAAGACCTCGGCCAGCCAGGCTTTTCGCGAGGTGGCCAGATCGCCAAACGTCTTGATCGTCATGTAATCTCGCATCCCACCAGCAGCACGTCATCTTCCTGGCGCGGGTTCGTCAGGTGCAGCACTGTGCGAATCTGTTCCGAGAGGGGCAGGCGGTGGGTGGCCATGACCCGCTTGCCCAGTTCGACCGCCGTGCTCACCGTCCCTGAGTCTTCCGCCGTGAAGGTTTCACCAACGCCATCGGTAAAGAAAAACACCCGGTCCCCACGTTTGAGTTGCGCCAGGTGTTCGAAGTAATGCTCACCCACGGCGACTCCCAGCGGCAACCCCCCGGCGGTTTCGCCCAGGTTGATCACCGCACCATCCCGCACGATCAGTGGCGGATGGACGCCGGCGGCTGAGTAAACCAGAGTCTGGGTGGTCGGGAACCACTCGGCCACCACCGCCGAGATGTACAGATCGTTGACTCCCAGTTGCGTCAGTTCCGAGTTGATCCACTGCAGGCAGCGGCCGGGTTGGGCCGTCAGCATGACCCAGCGCTGCAGTTCAGAACGCAGCAGAATCGTATTCAGCGCGGCTTTCACGCCATGCGTCATCGGATCAAAAATCGACAGAATCCAGCGGCTTTCGAGTTCGAAGGCCTCAAAGCAGTCGCCACCCAGAATGCCGCTGGGCTGGTAAACGACGTCGACAATCATGCCCGGCAGACTCATCCGCCGCGAGGGAGTCAGTCGCTGGTGAATGATCGCCGCCAGGCGCTGTTCTTCCGATTGCGTGCCTTGAACGGCCGGCGGGGATGTCGGAGATTCCGACAAGGCCATCGTCGCCTGCAGCAGATTGCGGTCTTCGACGAAGAGTTCGAACCGGCCCACCACGATCATGTCCCCCGGGCGAATTCGCTCTTTCTGAACGCGAATGCCGTTGAGGTAGGTGCCGTTGGTGCTGCCGCAGTCCTGAATCCAGCAGTCATCGCCCTCTTGCCAGACGGCGCAGTGCTGCCGCGAGATCGACGCGTGATCGAGTCGGATTTCACACGATTCTGATCGACCCAGAATCTTGCGCTCCTCGACGACGTCCTCGGACCAGGTATCGCTCGAGATATCAGCCAGCGTGAGCATGCACGACATAGCACTCATTATTTCTGAATGAACGACAGATTCCAACTGCCAGACGTTGATTCGTCGATTGAATGATTCTTCCGAAAAGTCCGACGACAACGATTTTTTCGTTTGCAATTCCCCGGCAGTCTGTGTAGCCTTGAGCCAACTTGTGGGTTTTGTGCCCAATCTGTTCTTTTACAAATGATTGCATGTGGGTTTCACGCCCTTTATGATCAAGGGGCGATTTCCGGCTCAGTGCCTCGGGCGCTGGTGCCGTTGTCCCTTGCCCGGCGGTATCTGTGTCTGCACCTGCGCCATTCCTGACCGGAGAGTTCAAGCGCGTCATCGACGATCGCTTTCGAATCACTCTCCCCCCGGAACTGGCCGAGCCGATCACCGATGAACAGGGAGACGTCATTCTCGCCAAAGAACGGGCTGGTTGCCTCAGCCTGTGGCGGGCCGCCGACTGGCAGCAGCGACTCGACGATGGCGTCGGTTTGATCCGGCAGAAAATGCAGACCGGACGCCTCGAGCAGAAATGGGACGATGTGCAGCGACTCGGTCGATTGCTGTCGACACGCGCTCGCACGGTTCGCCTGGCCAACCGCTCGCGACTCGTAATTCCCGAAGGTTTTCGCGAATTTCTCGATGTTCCCTGCGAGAGCGAAGTGATGCTCGTCGGCGCCGCGATCTGCGTCGAAATCTGGAACCCACACGCCTGGCTTGATCTGTTGCGTCAGGAAATGCCTGCCTTTGGCACCCTGTTCAAGGAACTCTCGGCCTGACCGAGACGTGTCCGCGATGGGCCGCAGTCCCGGGAAACCCCGGTCATGCCGCATTCCACGCCCCACTTTGTAAGCATGCACCACGCATGCCCAGCCTCGAGTTAAGAGCGAAGACTCATTCGGTTACGGAGATCCACACAACCAGCGTTCACACACCAGGGACGGCTTGTTGGCATGGATGCCGCTCTTTTCTCGGCTGGGCATGCGTTTTTTCTTTCTTGCCGGTCACGCCGCCTCGATGGCTCGTAGCGAATGGTCCGCTCGTGCCGTTTGCGATTCCGACCCCGGTTTCCTCGGGCCAAAATTGCGATGTTCCAGTTCGCTCCGCCTCGTCTCCTGACGATAACATGGTGGATAAAGCATCACGAGTTTTAAAACTCGTGATTGACACTGGTTTTTTCACGCTTTTATAATTTCACCGTGTTGACTCAGCTTGCGGATTGAGCAAGCTGGCGAAACGGTCCTCGTCTCTCTCCAGGCCCCTGCTGCCGAAATAGTCAAATTGGGAAAGTCACACAGATGACAAAGGCCAGCAAAGTCCTGACAGTGCTCGTGACGTTTTTCAGCGTCTTCTACATGGGCATTGCGTTCATGATGTGGACAGTCCGCACCGACTGGAAAGAAAAAGCGACCAAGGAATTCCCCAAGTCCCGCATTTCCGAACAGCAGACCAAAATCAGCGACCTCGACAAAGAGATCGCCGACGTCGATAAGAACCACACCCTCGCCAAGAAGTCGATCGGTGTCGATGTCGTCGCCATCACGGCTCCGGAAATCGGCCGCGAAGCCAGGCTCGAGGCCGAATGGGCCGCCCTGGCAACCGAAGCCACCCGCATCGCCGCTCAGGTTGATGCCGAAGCCAAAAAAGTCCAACTCAAAGAAGTCGAAGACAAACGGCTCCGCGAAGATGTCCAGCGTCTGTTCAGCCAGTACGAAGATCTGGTAGCCCAGCGCTCCGAAGCGGAAGCCAACGTCAAACGTCAGCAGGATCTGCTCTTCCAGGCGAAAGGCGTGCTGGAACGGGTCCAGTTGCGAGCCCGCATGCTCGATGCCGCGGAAGGCAAGGAATACGACGGTGCAGAACCCAAGGCCGAAACCGCCGGTTCTTCGGCCACCCGCTCGCCGGGCACCTTGAAAAAATAGGCCGGACGCCCGCCGTCCGCTGGATGTCCGTCGGTCACGATTCGAACACCCCCCAGACACGTCAGTTCATCGTTGAGGAGTGAGAGACAATGCAATTCGTCGGCAAAATCCTGGTTGTCCTGCTGCTGGTACTCAGCATTCTCTTCCTGTCGTTTGCCGCCGTGGTCTACAACACCCACATGAGCTGGCGCAAAGTCGCCGAAGACCAGAAGAAGCTGGTCGAAAAGGCCAACAAAGAGAAAAACGATCTCGCCGGTGAGTTCGATCGCTTCAAGAACGAACTCAACGCGAAGATGAAAGAAATTGAAAACCGCGCCGGCGAAATCGACGCCACGAACAAAGGCCTGCAGGCCGAACTGGCCCAGGCCAAGAAGGCTCGCGACGAAAACGCGATCGCCCAGAAGGCCTCGGCGGAACTGGCCGAAATCCTCGGTCAGGAAGCCGAAGCCCGCCGGTCAGAAGCCGACGTGCTGCGGCAGTTGAACCACAACCAGGCCGGCAAGCTGAATGAAAACATCGAAACCATCACCAAGCTGGAAGACGAACTGCACAACTCCAACCAGGCTCTGGGTGTGGCCAACGTTAAGAACAAAGATCTGATCGGCAAAGTGTCGATTCTGCAGCAGGCTCTGGAAGCCAACGGCATCAACGCCGATCCGACCGAACTGGCGGCTCGCGTCAGCCCGCCGCCCCGGGTCGATGGCATCATCCTCGACAGCCGGCCTCCCAAGCGTCAGGGTGCCAGCGAACTCGTCGAAATCTCGCTCGGCAGTGATCAAGGCCTCAAAAAGGGCCACGAACTGTCGATCTTCCGGACCGGGGCCAAAGGTGGCCCGCAGCCCAAATTCCTCGGCAAAATTGTCATCGTCAAAACCGAACCTGATAAGGCCGTCGGACAAGTCATCGAAGCCTCGCGCAACGGCGTGATTCAGAAAGGCGATAATGTCACCACGAAGCTCTAGCAAAAAAGCCAAAGGGGCCGCTGCGGCACCCGACGTCTATGTCGCTCTGTTGTTCGTGGCTGTCGCCTCGCTCGTCGTCGGTATCTGCCTGATGTACGGTGAGCTGTCGGTTTACGAGTGGAAACTCCCCTAAGCAAGTCTCGCGCACGCGATTCGAACCTTCCAGGTCCCGGGTTCCCCACAGACGCCTGATCGTCGCCGACGGCTTCGCCACGCAACCGGCACAGTCCCCGCACGGACCTGTGTACAGACCACGCCGGGTGCACGCCGCTTGATCCCCACGGAACCAATGTCCTCAGAGTCGGTGACGAACTCGCCGTGGGCTGTGGTCGACACGCCGGTCTGGCAGCGCCAGCGATCAATGTCGCAGCGTTCCCGGTGATCGGCCGTGTGGGAGCGCAATCGGTCTGGCGTGAGCTGAGCCGGTTGCCTGCGAGCCACGCCGCTCAGGTAATCCAACCGCCACCCAGCACGCGGTCGTCGCGGTAGAACACGACCGCCTGCCCGGGCGCTACGCCATATTGCTGCTGCTCGAACCGCACGCGCGCCCGGCCCGCATCGAGCAACTCGACTTCGGCCTCTGCGGCGGTATGCAGGTAGCGGATCTTGGCCCGGCAACGGAACCGCGGGGGGAAATCATCCACCAGCCAGTTCAGCCGATCGGCCTCCAACTCGGTGCGTGCGAGATCCTCGCGCGTCCCAATCACGACACGCTTTGTCGCCGCATCGACGGAAACCACGTAGCGGGGCGCTCCAAACGCCATCCCCAGCCCGCGGCGTTGCCCGATCGTGAACTGCTCGTACCCCGCGTGCTGACCCAGCACCTGGCCCGCGGTATCGACCAGTTCTCCAGCGGTGTCGAATTCGCCCCGATACTTGCGGATGAAACCGGCGTAGTCGTGGTCCGGAACGAAGCAGATTTCCTGGCTGTCGGGTTTGTCGGCGATTCGCAGGCCCGAGCGGCGGGCAATGTCCCGGATCTCATGCTTGTCGTAGCCACCCACGGGGAACAGTACGTGTTCGAGCAGGCTTCGGTCGAGTCCGAACAACACGTACGATTGATCTTTGTCGTCATCGACGCCACGCACCAGAGCGGGCCGTGATTCGCCCGCCGCCGGCACGACGCGCGCATAATGCCCCGAGGCGATCTTTTCGGCCCCCACCTGGCGGGCGAACTCCCACAGCTTGCCGAATTTGAGCCAGTTGTTGCACATCACGCAAGGATTCGGAGTACGACCGGCGAGATACTCGTCCGAGAAGTAGTCCTTGATCCGCCCGAAGGCTTCCTGGAAGTTGAGCGCGTGAAACGGAATATCCAGCGAATCGGCGACGCGGCGGGCATCCGCCGCGTCGCTGGCGCTGCAGCAACCCTGCTTATGGCTCGAAACGATCGGCAAGGCGGCCGCCGTCGGAGTCGGGCAAACCTGTTCCTCGGCCACTCCCGACCGCATGAACAGGCCA
>JAFEBR010000769.1 GCA_018242565.1 Planctomycetota bacterium
CAAAGGAATTCCTGGAGTGTCGAAATGGATGTCGAACCGCTTCAAGCCAATTCTTTCCAATTTGGGGACACAACAGCCCCCAAGTTCCGTGTCCACAGAAATCCTTTGCACGAGCTCCTTTGCGGCTTTGCATGAGACTCTGAACACCCAAAACCGCGGCGACAACTGTCCTTCCCACAAGGCCCCCAGCAACACGAACGGCAGACACCGACGATGTCGCTGTTGCGACTTCATCGTTCCGGTGCCTGTCTTGGGAAAATGTGTCACGCAAAGCCGCAAAGGAATTCCTGGAGTGTCGAAATGGATGTCGTCAAAGTGGTGTGTCCCCGTGCTCCGTGGGAGCCATGCCAGACTCGCCTCTACTGTTCTACTCTCACCTGTGCTCGTCTCTCGCGCAGCGCGGGGTCGGCCTCCACAAAAGTGTGATTTCGGAGCTCAACACACCGCCTGGTTGTACCCCTGTGAACGCTTCGACGTGTCGGTTACCCGCCGCGTGGTCGTCTGCGGCCGGGACACATCGACAAACCGGCGTCGGTTGGCAGAACCGAACATCAGTATACGCGAAAGCGGCGATTTCGCGAGCTCTGCCGCCGAAATGTCGCCGCTATTCCGCTGATAATATGGGGCTTCAACGTTCGGCCGTCGCGACGGTGCCACCCACACGGCTCTGGTCGCCAAGCTCGAAGGGTTCCCGTTGCAGCACGAGACCGACGCGGTTGCCGAGATTTGCGGCGAGATCAACCGAGACCGCATGACGGCGGCCCGCAAGGTCCTGGCCTATCTCCGGACACATGCTGACCCCAAGCCGTTGTTCGACGCGGCCCGGTTGCTGGTGTTTTCCAAGGGGAACGACGCCCACGACTACAAGTTCAGTGCGGCCGTACTGGAAGACGTGTATCGCCTCTCGCCCGCCTGGCGGGCCAACTATCTGGCCGCGAGTGTCTTCAATTTGACCGGTTCCGGAAGCCCGGGCAATGCTCTGATGCTACAGGCGCGCGCCGTGCTCTCATCGGGCCAGCAGAGCGTGGCTCGGTTGATTCTCCGACGCCCCCGGCTACACGCCTTGTCAGCGTCGCCAAACGGGCCGGCATTGCACATGCGGGTGATGAACTCCCAGCGGCGGGCCAGCGAGGGGCGTGCATAACGCATTTCCTGCGACAAGTGCTGTGTTTCCGAAGTCATCGGCCCGTCATGTCATCGGTGGCTAACCCGCCTGGGGGGACGGCGCGGTCGCCTCGAGCGAATCGGCGGAAAGCCGCTTCCAAAATAATCGCACGATGGCCTCAGACCCGAGTGATGAGAAGGTCCGAGCGCAAAGCTCGTTTTCACCTCACGACCGACTGTCGGCATGCCACACACGTGGATTTGCTGAAAATTGCCAACGCTGGGTTGACTTGAGTCGTACGATCTGTTGGAATTGTTATCTCACAGCGACTGGTCGGTTGCTTGTTCGAGTCGAAACGACTCCGCGGTTTGTCATGCGCGTTATCATCAACCGGCTCACTTCCTGTCTGCTCATCGCTGTCTTCGGTGCTTTAGCCGTCGGCGGTCAATCGCTGCACATTTTTTTCGCGCATGGCCATCGTGCCTGCTGTGCCAGCGATGTGACGCATGACGCACCGGCATGTCGGCACGGGCATCATCACGGTCATGCGCACTGTCACAAGCCACCTCTAAAATCCAAAGCTGCTTCGGCTGAGCGATCAGGAATTGCTGCTGAGTCGCAAGGCCATGATCATGAGCAATGTGTCCTGTGTCGATTTCTGGCGCAGTCACTGCAGCCGACATTTCAGGTGGAATTGGTTGGGTTTGTTACAGCTCCGCAAATGGTGGTGTGCGGTCCCCCAGCGGTAGTCTCTTCGATCGCAATTCTGTCGTACCATTCACGCGGGCCACCGGGGCGTGAGGCTGAGTGCGTCTGAATTTATTTCGGGAATCAACGAGTCGCCTATTTCCGGGCAAAAACTCGTCGCGATTGTGATGTCTTGTGGTGTTCGTCCGCCCGACGATGGGCGAACCACATCCATTCGCGGTGATTCGCGGACATAGTCATTCGACACACTCAAAACAGGTCTGTTTCGACGGTTCCGGCGTCTTTCACACGTCGTGCGCGCCCTTCTTCGCGGCGCTGACGGCCTGGGGTGCAGCAACGAGACCGCCGTTACGCGCAGCGTGGGCAACAATGGTCCGACCAGTCCTTGTGACATGCTGCCGTAACGGCCTTTGCTGAACTCCTCGCATCCCGAGTGCAACGCAGCCGACCGTACATCTGTTCCCGACGTCTGTTTTCGACTCGATGGCGACGGTCGATCCTGGGACCCACCAAGCACCAACGGCTGACGAGCAGAAGATGAAACACTTGCGACGCCAGTCTGGCTTTACGCTGATTGAACTCCTGGTGGTCATGGCCCTCACCACGGTTCTCGGGTCACTGGCACTGCCAGCCGTCCAGCAGGAGCGTGGCGCGGCACGATGGCCGCAGTGCAAGAGCAATCACAAGCCGATCGGACTGGCGCAGCATGGCTCCGCTGCGTCGTCCCATGCACTTCGGCCAGGTTACATCGATTGGAATCGAAACCCAAATCTCAATCCTGACAATGACAAGGTCTGCAGTGGCTGGACAAATGACACTGCCGGTGCCGGCGGAAGCCTGCAGCCGGATTCCAGCGGTCCTGAACCAGGAGGGACTCATGGCCGGGCCGTGGTGAGCACATATAACAGCAGCCGCCGGCCCAGACCGACGGATATCTCCGGCGGCCTGGGCCATGCTAATTCTGCGGGCAAACGATCGAGCCATCATTCAGCGGGCCGTTGGACCGGTACGCCTGCTCCCGGATTGTGCCCATCCCGGATGGCGGATTTACGACCAGAGCTCTACGGCCTTCCGCCCGGTCCCACCGATGACAACACGGACTTGAGCGAGAGTCACCTGCTGATCCGCGCCCAAGCCACCCATCGATCGACAGCGGATTTCCCGATTTACGCTCCGGAGACCTTTTACCGTTACCACCAGGGTGAGTGCCATTTTGTTTCGGCCGCCGGTTCTTTCTGGTGCAACAGCAGATTCATCAATCGGAGGGGCTACCAGGGCCTCGTAACCGTCGCTGGCGCAGAAGTCGCAGGCAAGTATTGATACCACCCGACGTGCCGGGTCGGCCGTCGAGATTCGAAGATTGCAGGTGCCTCCATGTATCGAACGCTGTGCATTATGGTCATGCTCGCCATCATCTGCGGCAGTGGCTGCCATCATGAACCGCAGACCAGTCAGTTGCTCGAAGATCTTAACTCGGCGAAGAGTGCGGACCGCCTGAAGGCAGTCCGTTGGCTGCAGAATCGGCCAGGCGATGCCGCCGATGTGGTTCCGGCGCTGGTGCGATCGCTGAACGATTCTGAAACCGACATCCGATTGAGCGCTGCGATTGGACTGGGATATTTCGGCTCCGACGCCGACAGTGCATTGCCCGAGCTTGAAAAACGGCTGGCAGATAAGGACGTGCGTGTGCGTCGAGCGGCGGAGGTCGCAATCTCCCGAATCCAGGGTGAAGAGTAGCCCCGAGGTGTATTTCTACGAACAGCTCCCGTCACGGGAAATGCGCATGTCCGATATCACGCAAGCCAATCCGGAATTCATCTCGCCGAAACCGGCATTGGCCTGGGTAACGGCCGCGTTGCATTACGACTTCTGTCCCTGGGCGAATCGTTGGGTCTACTGGCTCAAGAATCCCTTGTGGGTCCTGGTCCTCGCCGTCGTCGCGGCGACGATTTGCGGATTCTGGTTGAATGCCAGCGTGTTTCTGGTCGCCGGGACGCTGATGGCTGTTCTGGCACTGGGGATCGCCTGGCCGTGGCTGTCGATGCGCGGCGTGCACTGCGAGTTGACGTTTTCGCAGCAGCGTGCTCGCGAGGGAGAATCGATCTCGGCGGTTTTGCGGGTGCAGAATCGGCTCTGGTGGCCGGTCTGGGGGCTTGTCCTGTCCGGGGACGTGACGGGGAACGGCGCTCCTGGGGACGATGGTCAACCAGAACTCTTCTCGTTGGCTCGGGTGCCCGGGCGGACGACTTCCGTGTTCCATTGGAATTTCGTCCCCGCTCGACGGGGCCTGTGCCCGATGTCTGTGCCGCGAATGGCGACACGCTTCCCGTTTGGCCTGTACCGTGCGGGCAAAACCGTGGCTGTCGAAAAACGATTGATCGTTTGGCCCCGGACCGTTGCGCTGCATTCCCTGCCCGACGCGGCTGAAGTTGAGCCGCGCGACGAACACCTTTCGGAGCGCCATGTCGGCGATCAAGGCGAAATCTTGGGAACCCGCGGATTCCGATACGGGGATTCGTTACGCAAGATTCACTGGTCGCAGTCGGCGAGGCATCAGCGACTGATCGTCTCCGAACGGCAGGCACCGTCCACGTGCGCCGTCACGGTCGACGTCAATTTGCAAGCCTGCGCGTTCGTCGACTGCGATGGGGAGTGCCTGGAGCAGGTCATCCGCGTGGCGGCCAGCATTTGCGAATCGTTGCACCGGTTACATGCCTCTGTCGACTGCCGGATTGGATCCGAGCACTTTCGCCTCGGATCAGCGGCACAAGGTCTGTCGCGTCTGCTGGACTTCCTGGCGGCCGTCCCGCGCGGCGGGATCGAGGCGGCGGTGAGCGGCACGGCAAGCGAGAAGCCGCTGCACTCACGACTGACGATCCTGGTGACCACCGATCGCGACGTGGCTTCCCGACATGCGAACCATTTGAACTGTCCCGCGCAGCGTCTGATTGTGGTGCGTGCACCGCAATTGCGATGTGAACAGGTGCACGAGCCGGTTGCCGGTTGCCGTCCCTGGATCGAAGTCGACAGCGTCTGCGATCTGGCCGGGGTCCTGCCGAATCGTTGGCGGAGGGCCTGCCATGCCCATTGATTTGCGGGATTCGCGAAGCGCAGGGCCATCGGCGGCGGGCGCGTCGGAAGCAACGTCCGCACCGTTGGCGGCGGCGCTTTGTTCCCCGCTGCATGATACGCCGCGAACGAAAATTCCCCCCGCGGCGACGATGACTGCCGCGGCAGGCGGCTCAACGCGCTGGCACGGCCTGACGATGATTGTCGCGTTGCTGGCGGCGATCGTTTTTGCGGCTGCCGAATCCGAACGATCTGGAATACGGCGCGGAGTCGTTGCCGGTCTGGTCGTCCAGGCGTTTTTTCTCACGGCCGGAGCATGGTTCTTTCGCCGCTGGAAAAGAGCAGGGCACGACTTCAGAATTGCCTCGCCCGTCCTCATTCTGATTGTGGCGCTGACGCTGCTGGCCGAACCGCTCGGGCGGTGGTTGTGGCACTGGGGGCGGCCGGCCGAAATCGTCGTGATGTCCAGTATGCGGAACCTGATGCTGGGGTTGGCCGCAGTCGCTTGCTGGCGACAGTTTGCACAGCTTTCCGGGTTGTTGTCGCTGTTCCTGGTCTTATTCGCGGCGAGCTTATCGGCAACACCGGCAATCTGCGCGCTGATCGTGGTTTACAGCGTCAGCGCCGTCGGGTGGCTCGTCGCGTCGCACTGGGAAGGACTGCGCGGATCGTTAATTGCGTCGCAATCATCGAAACCTACCCGAACCTGGCTGGTCGCCGCGCTGCCTGTACCGATCATTCTCCTGCTCACATTCGCGGGGCTGGGCCAAAGCCGAATCATGTCGCTGGCAAGCGGGTTCTTCCCGTCGTCTGGAGGTAACGGAGCGCAAGATCCGTTCGCCGAACAAGGGGTGGGAGACGGCGACGCGCTGGTCGCCGGTTCAGAGAACATCCAAAGTTTCGGGCCGATCGAAGATGCGCCCTTCCGGGCCAGCGACGAGCCCAGTTTGTACGACCTCTACAATGAGAACTACGACGAGCCTGTCATTCCGACGAAAACGATGGAACGGGCTGTCGCACTGCCTCCCGATTATTCGAATTCTCCGGAAACCCCTCTGTCCCAGTCGCAGCAGGCCCATCGAGAGTTTTCCACACTGCGGGCGCGGGGCGCTCAGCGCAACCGTCCAGTGGGCGACATCGCCAGTGACGCGTTGTTCTATGTCGCGGGGCGGGTGCCGTTGCATCTCCGGCTGGAACCTTACGATTTGTTTGACGGCATCAATTGGATTCCGGACCTGGCAAACGAGCGACAATTGCCGTTGCGCGTCGAGCACCGGGGCAACCGTCCCTGGATCGCGGCACCGGACGGAACCGGCCTGTTGGATGGGATCTGTGTGTACGAGACACACGCTGTCAAGGTGATCAATCTCGGCGGAAACCGCATCCCTGCGCCTGTGAATCTGCGCGGTGTGCATATCGACCTCGTCGAAGATCCAGCCATGTTCCACTGGTCGGCATCGGGGCTCGTGGCGATGGATCGAGTCAACTTGCCCACGCTGGTGGCGATTCACGTCGCCTCGGCGACTGTTGATCCCCGCGGCACCGATGAACTGTTCGCCAGGGCCGGCGGCGCGGAGCGCCGCTACGCGATCCTCCCGGAAGGGCCGCCGATTACCGAAATTGAAACGCTGGCCCGGGAATGGGGGGCGGGGGAGCGCCGCGGGTGGCGCCAGATCCAGGCGGTCGTCTCACGCCTGCAGCAGACATGCGTTCTCGATCGGCAATACGCGGAGGCTCCGACCAGTGAGTGCCCGGTCGCCGATTTTCTGCTGCGGTCCCATCGCGGACCAGACTATCAATTCGCGACGGCGGCCGCACTAATGTTACGCAGCCTGGGATACCCGACACGCGTAGTCAGCGGATTTTATGTGGACCCCGGGAAATTCGATTCATCACGCGGGCATACGCCAGTGCATCGCGACGACGTACATTTCTGGGTGGAAGTGTACATGGCAGGCGGAACCTGGTTGACGGTCGAACCCACGCCGGGCTACGAGGTCCTGGCTCCGCCACGGGGATTTTTCGAAAGGCTGCTCGCCGCCACGTTGACTGCCGGGCAATTTCTCCTGCGGTACATCGTGCTCTGTGTGTTCGTGTTCGTCGCCGTGGTCGCTTTGTGGCATCGAAGAGTTTCACTGTTGGACCTGTGGCATACAACCTGGTGGCGGCTCACGGCCCGAAACGATGCGCGGGCGATCGTCCTGAGCACCATGCAGTTGTTCGACCGCCGTCTGCGCTGGACAAAGGCGTCGCGTCCAGCCACCCAGATACCGGCCCACTGGATGCTGAAACGCCTCTCGTGGCAGCACGATGAGCGAGTGACGTTGCGATTGTTTTTCGACCTGGCCGATTGGGCCGCGTTTGCCCCGTCCGCTGCCTGTTGCCCGGCGGGGTGCGGCATCCAGGAAGTGTGCGATGTTTGTCGCCGGGCGCTGGATGTCTGCAGCGTACAACGACTTGAAGGCCCGCGCCGCCGCCCCACGCCGGTTTGGGAACAGTTCTTCAAACGGGCCTGTTTCTGGCGTACTCCCAAAGAAAGTTTGACTGCATCATGACGGCTGGAATTTTAGCAGCGCCTCGGACCTGCAACGGAGTTTTCACAGACGGCACGGCGGCCGCGGCACAAACGCGGGAGTACCTGAATTCCGTGTTACGCGGTAAGCCGGAGGTCGTCGAGCAGGTGCTGATTTGCCTCCTGGCGCAAGGGCATCTCCTGATCGAAGACAAACCCGGCCTGGGAAAAACCACGTTGGCCAAGGCGCTGGCGTATGCGGTCGGGGGGCGGTTCGCACGCGTCCAGTGTACTCCGGATTTGTTGCCGGGTGACATCACCGGATTCAGCATTTACAACCAGAAAGCGCACGAATTCGAATTCCGTCCGGGTCCGGTGTTTTCCGAGGTGCTGCTCGCCGACGAAATCAACCGTGCCACCCCGCGCACGCAAAGCGCGCTTTTGGAAGCGATGGCCGAACGTCAGGTCACGGTCGACGCGGTCCGATATCCGTTGTCTCCGGATTTCTTCGTCATAGCCACCCAGAATCCGATCGACCAGCACGGCACATTCCCGCTGCCGGAAGCTCAGCTCGACCGCTTCACCATGAAGCTGAGCATCGGTTATCCGAGTCCGCAGGATGAATTGCAGATGCTGCGGGACGCCACGGAAGGAAATCGAGAACAGGCTCGGCCGGAGCCGCTGTTTCCCGAGAAATGTCTGGTCGAAGTGCAGCAGCAGGTTGCCCGGCTGCCGATCGCGGAACCGCTGCAGGAATATCTGGTGCGTCTGGCCGACGCATCGCGCCGGCATCCACAGGCTTCCCTGGGAGTCAGCCCGCGAGGCTTGTTGACCTGGCAGCGGGCGGCACAGGCGCGGGCCTTTCTGAATCAGCGGACTTACGTCACTCCCGACGATGTGCAGGACACGGCAATCCCCGTGCTTTGTGTGCGATTGGGGGTCGACCGCGGCGACCCGGTCCCCGTGATCCGCGAAATCCTGGATTCCGTCCCCGTCCCGGAGTATCGCGTTCCGGCGCGCCCGTGGGCCGACAACGGAAAGTGATCCCCGCGCGTCGTTGCCAGACATCAAAATGGGTGGCCGAGTGTTACGAGTCGTATGAGTGCATCATGAAAAACGTTTGCGTCCTGTTGTCGCTGAGTGTGCTTGCGGCCCTGAGTACACTCGCGGGGTGTTCGGGAGACAGTTTGGGCGCGGCTGAGGGGGGCTCGCACGATGCCCCCGCACATCGCCCCCGGGGATTTCCAGAGGCCGTACAGGCGATCCGCGACCGGCTGGCCGAGTTTCAGGAAACCGGTGGGGCGGCAAACCGCCAGTTTCGAGTGCGGCAAAGCCAGGAACTCAAGGACATCATGCAGTGGCTGCCCGAACTGGCGGCGGAAACCGATCTCCGCAAAGCGGACTGGGACAACATCAACGCCGCTTCGAAGCGGATGGTGGTGATCTGGGACGAAACTTCGCCGCGCGTGGTCAACGGCGAACTGCGGCGGGACGACGCGAGTCTGGCGGTGATCGAGCGAGAAGTGGACGGCCTGCAGGGGGTCGTAAAACGCATATCCAGCGATCCGAAATTACCCAGCATGGAGTGACACGAATTGATCAACACCTTTTTCTGGGGCAGTCTGCTGCGTTTGGGCGAGTCGCTGTTTCAGGCGGCTCCCACCATTCTGGTGGGCTTCCTGGTTGCGGCAGTCATCCGCCGATTCCTGGGATACGAATTGACGAATCGCGTGTTCGGTGGGAGCTCGCGGCGCGGCCTGTTGCAGGCCTGGATCATCGGCATGTTGCTGCCGGTTTGTTCGCTGGGGGCCATCCCGGTCATCCGAGAGCTGCGACGCGCCGGATTGCCCGGCGGTACGATTCTAGCCTTCGCGCTGGCCGGCCCATTGTTCAACCCGCTTTCATTACTTTATGGCCTCACGCTGTCACAGCCGCAGGCCATCCTGGGATTCGCGCTCTGTTCCCTGATCGTGGTGACGTTTGTCGGGGCCGCGTGGGATCGGATGTTTCCCGGGACGGCTTCGCCGGAACCAGCACCGGGCGCAGTCCCCTATGGCTACAAGCGTCTGTTGTCGCTGTTCATCTATGTTTCGCGCGAGATTGTTGGTGTCAGTGCACGAGATGTGCTGGCGGGGTTATCGGGAATCGTCCTATTGGCGCTGATTCTGCCACCCGGGGGGTTGCAGAATGCCATGGGGCAAGACAATCCCTTGGCGCCCTTGTTAATGACCCTGGTCGCGATGCCGGCCTATGCCACCCCGATGCTGGCAATGTCGCAATTGGGAATGATGTTCCAGCACGGCAATTCCATCGGTGCGGCGTTTGCATTGCTGTCGTTTGGGGCCGGTATGAACTTAGGAACGGTCACCTGGATGCGTCGCAATTATGGCACCCGGCCCAGCCTGGTGTGGATGGGATTGCTGGCAATGGTCGTGGTGCTGCTGGCCTACGGGATCGAACGACCGTTAAGAGCGTACGAGTCGGCTGCGGCTGATCACACACACGCATTTGATATTTATTGCCGTCCATTTGAGTTCGGCATCTCCGATCCGATGGGGGCGGCATGGTCGAGGCTGCGACAGAATCGGGGGGTCCATGAGCTCTACGCGATGTTCGCGCTCGTCGGTTTTGTAGTGAGCGGCGTGCTGCTGCGGGCCATCGATCCCAAGAACCGAATCGAAGCCTGGCTGGAAACAGCTGCGCCAGCGACTGACTCCCTTCGTAGAGGAATCGACTTCGTCGTACCGAATGCCGTCGTAGGGGGGGCCATCGTGCTGGGAATTGTCGGGGCCAGTGTCGTGGGTTGTTTTGCCTATTACCCACCACCCGGTGAAGTATTCGAGGAAATGAGAATCGCCCGGGCAGAAGCCATGGCAGCCGCTCTCGCGGGCGATCGGCAACACGCCGAACAATGGATCGATATCCTTGATGACTGGACGCGCAAGCTCCAGGTTGGTGTCTACCTGCGCCACGGACACTTAAGCGAATATCATCGGATGAAAGCGCATGTGCTGCGCGAAAAGCTTGAACAACTGGAGCACGAGGTCGCGGAAGGAGACGAGGCGGCGATCAAGAAACTGATCTACGAAATTGGACAGTGCTACCAACGGATGCATTTCGCCTACTTCGAGGATTTGTAGTCCGAGATTTGGGGACACAATACATTGGGCAGCACGGTTGCAAGGCTCAGCCTGATCTCCATTTTAATGAACAGGAGTGCGTGACGTGCCGTAATGGCTCGGTTGCCACGTGGCGGAGTGTGTGACCCGATTAGAACGCAATCGCCCATGTGCTGAATCGCGTCGTTTAGGGTGGGCTTTTCGCCGACAACCCCCTCTCTGGCAAAAACTTCGACGGTTGCGACCGTACCGCAGAGAGTCCCGGAACAGGGGGACAAAAAATGTGCCCGTCCGAATGTTGTTTCCGGAGTGCTCCGCGATCTCTGCAACGGCCGGAATATGGGAAAGGGCCTCTGGCGCCTTCGACTCGGTTTGCCGCCTGCAGTTTGCAGCAAGTCGGGAATCGGCCACGGAGACGCGTCCTGACTGCCCGATTCTGAGGAATCTGTGCGACGCCTGCTGAGGTCGCTCCGCGGCAGATGGTTTGAGGTTGGCGCCACACCGTCGTGTCGACGCCGCCTCTGTCGGCGCGAGTTGGAATGGCCGCCCGGCTTGTCGACTCAGAAGTTCCGGCAGTTTCACTGTGTCGGTCAGGCGAATTGTCTTGACGATCTGTGCAAGTGGCAATAGAATGCCACATCGACCGTTATGCTGAGAATACGTCCGGCGCAGTCGCAAACCCAAGGAGTTGTCGCAGTGGTTCGCAAGTTTCCTGGCACTGGTCTCGCTCGGCGGGAACAGCAGATCATGAACGTTTTGCACCAACTGGGCGAGGCCAGTGTGGCCGACGTGCTCGCTCGACTCGACGATCCGCCCAGCTACTCCGCCGTCCGGACCATGATTCGCCACCTCGAAGCCAAGGGACTGCTCCGGCACCGGCAAGAGGGTAAGCGTTATCTCTACCGGGCGACGCAATCGCGTGAGTCGGCGAGTCGGTCGGCCCTGCGAAAGCTGCTGGATGTCTTCTTTGCCGGCTCGGCGTCTGATGCCGTAGCCACAATTCTCGACATACAGGGACAAAAGCTCTCTTCTGAAGAACTGGCCCGCATCGAGACGCTGGTTCGAAAGGCACGAGCCGAGGGAAAATAAACATGCAACTGCCGCAGGCTGTGGAATCCGTCAGTCGTCTGCTGACCGACGTGACGATGTTGGGGTCGGTCCTGTTGCTGTTGTCGTACACCGTGTCGCTGGCTTTGCGGCAAGCCTCGGCAGCCATCCGGCATCGTCTCTGGGGACTGACGATGATTGGCCTGCTGCTGTTGCCGGTTCTGAATGGTCTGCCCCGTTGGCGATGGCCGATTTTGCCGGCGGCGATAAACGCAGGCAACGAGTTCCCCAATGAGTCAAGTTCGAAGAACTCCCCGCTGACGAGTGGGCATGGGGTGGTGTCATTAAACTCGGCTCGGGATTCCGAGGATGGACTGGCTGCCACGCCGACTGCAGGGGAAAACGAGTTGAATTCTGCCGCTGCTCGCCCAGCAGATGCCACGGGTTCGCCGCATTCGGCGGCGACTCGGCGGCAACGACCGGATTCATCATCGAGCACTGCGGGAAGAGTGCCTGCCTCAAGCGCTGCCGTTGCCACGGCAACGCATGGATGGCCCAGCGCCGTTGTGGGTATCTGGTGCATGGGCGTGGTGTTGTGTCTGTTCCGGTTCATGATCGCCGCCTGGCGAACGACACAGTTCGTGCGCGCATCCCGGTCGCTGGCCGATTCAGCCCTGGGCCAACTGATGATTGACCTGCGAGACCGCCTGGAATTGCGGCAGGAAGTAGCCCTTTTGGAAAGTCCCCAAGCCAGCGTCGCTTTGACCTGCGGGGTTTTCTTTCCGGTCGTGATCCTGCCGTACGGAGCGCACAACTGGCCTGATGAAATGCAGCGGGCAGTGCTGTTACACGAACTGGTGCACGTACAGCGCCGCGATGTCGCCTGGCAGTGGCTGGGGCGGTTGGCGTGCGCGCTGTATTGGTTCCACCCCCTCTCGTGGCTGGGACTGCGGCAGATGCGAGTCGAACGCGAATTGGCGTGTGATGATGCCGTCGTCCTGACAGGCCTCCGCGCGTCCGACTACGCCGCGCACCTGATCGAAGTGGCCCGCAGGTCCCTGGATTTGGCCGATCGACCGGGGTTGAGAATGGCTCCGACAGTCGAGATGACCAATGGCGCGCGACTCGAAGACCGGATTCGGGCGCTGTTCGACTCCGCTCGCAGCCACCACCCGTTGAACAGCCGACTTGGGTTCAAGCTGCTGTTGGGCACCGGCCTGCTGATTTCCCTGCTGGCTCTGGTGCGTCCGGTGGCTCGAGGCGCGGCACAGGATGCAGCCACGACAAACGAGCGATCCGTTGCGGATTTGCCAGTGCGCCCCTCGGCGAATGACGTCGATCTGGCTCCTGACGAAATCGCCATTGAACCGATCAACGGCCAAGTGGCATTTGCTGACGGCCGACCGGCACGCGGTGCGCGAATCACGCTGCGACGCCGGAACGGGATCCTGGATGAACCGTTCGGCTCAATCAGGGGGCGAGACCCGTTTCGAATCAAGCCCGAACTCGCGGAGGCCGTGGCCGACGAACAGGGGACCTTTGCGTTTCGAGGCATTACGGCCAGACGGGATTACGTCGGCCAGGATGAAATTCAGGTGGATGTCATTGCAGCACACCCGGGGTGTGCCATCGCCTGGCGGCATATCAATGGTCCGGAGACGGTGAGACTGACTTTGACGGATGAGGCCAAGCTGAGTGGGAAGGTGCTGGATCCCGCAGGAAACCCCGTCGCTGATGCCGAGATTCGTCTGGCATGGACCATGTCGATTCGCCATATCACTCAGGCCGATCTCGATGAAGGGCGCTGGCCCTCTGATCGCGATCGGTTCTTCCTGGGGATGCTCAACTGGGAATTGCCGGCACTCGCCGTGACAGATTCCGAAGGCAGATTCACCGTTGGGGGGCTGCCTGCCGGAGCGGGAATTCGCCTGAAAGTCAGTTCGCCACGGTTTGCTTCGATCTGGTTCGACGCCGCCACGATGCAAGCGTTAGACGCAGAGACGTTGAAGAAGACGAAACGGCCCGTGGCCACGGGAAACCTGAGCATTTCCCTGCAGGAACGACGCTACCCGTTCACCGTGCGCGTGGTTGACGACGCTACAGGAGAGCCGGTCGAAAATGTCACGCTGCGCAGACGCACCACTCAAGAGGAGATTCCGACCGTGCGGCCCCCCAGCCCGCCTGTCACGCGCGGTGTCTTCGAACTCGCGAAACTGCCGCCGCGAATTGACATTCTGGCCGAGCCCGCCATTGAGCAGGGGTACCTGGGGGCCTGGCGTGCATTTGCACCAGAGAACGAGCCCGCGGGAGAGATCCGGCTGGTCCGGGGCAAACGAGTCGCGGGACGAGTAGTTGACGTCGAAACCGGCGCGGGGATTCCCAATGTTCAGATTCGAACGGGCGTCGATGAGCTCAAATGGTTTCCCGGCAAGATCTCGCGAATTGGAGTGACCGATCACTTGGGCCGTTGTGTCGCACTGCTCCCCCCCGGGACGTTTGGACTTACGATTTCGGGTGAAGTGCCGGGATATCTGACCCACAGCAATTCAAACGACCGCCTCGAACCGATTTACCAGAACGTCGTGGTGGAAGAGGGAGCCGCGACTTCTGCGTTTGAATTCCGACTTCCACGGTCGCGCCGTATTGAAGGGGTTGTGGTTGATGCCGCGGGGCATCCTTTGGCTGGCATCTCGTATTCAGGGGTGTTCCGAATCGGCAACATTCCGCGGTTGGGAGTTGAAGTGACAGTCGGATCGGGCCAGGCCAGCTTTCAGGGACAATCTGACGCAGACGGTAAAATCCTGATCAGCGAACCGTTCACCCGTCGGGACGCCGTCGACACCCTGCCGCTCGACATCATTTTCTTCGACAAGCGACGACGGCTGGTCGGACAATTGCTGGTTGACCCTCGCCGACCGCTCGAACCCGTTCGAGTCGTGATGAAAGCGGCGGGGCGAATCTCTGGCCGCGTCGTTGACGAAGGGGGCCGGCCTCAGGCCTATGCGCGCGTCGAGGGTTACGTCTCGGGACGAAGTGCTGGCGAACGCATGTCCCACCGCGTCGCGACCAGTATTCGAACCGGAAACGATGGACGTTTCATTCTGCACACGGGAATTCCCGATCGTCGAATTGAAGCGGTCGCGGAAATGCCCGGATTCGAGCGCCGCGGCTCTGCCGTCCGGCTCGATGCTGCGACAGCCGATCATGACCTGGGTGACATTGTGCTCCGCCGCCCCATGAAGAAGAGTCCCGAATTGATCGCGCCTGTCCCGAACGCCGCCGGACTGACCGGCGAGAAGGGGTTCGCGAAACTGACGGCGGATTACGAAGCGTTTCGGCAGAAGCTGCTGGAAGCCAGACGTTCGCCCCAGGGATGGCCGACAGTTCCCAATTCATCCACATTGGCGTTCGCTCGTGAACTGCTGCGTCTGGTTGACGAATCTCGTGACGCGGAACTCGATCTCAAGGTTCGCGTCTGGATTGTCCGGCAGCAGAACGCTTCCAATTTCGACGAATCCGAGTTTCAGAAACTGAAAGGTGAATCGGCTGTGCGACTGATTGAGAACTTTGCTGATCGCCCCGAGCTCGCTACGTGTGCGCTCAGCGTCATTCAGTTGCAGCCGGGCAAGGGCGATTCCGTGGACATGTCGCAAACTGCCGCCCTCAAGCTGCTGCGAGTCAATCCCCACAAAACCGTGCAGGCGATCGCCTGTTACAACACGGCGGAATCGCAATTGGTACCCCGAGGCTATGGCGGCAGAGGGGGGGCACCTGATCCTGATACCATTGCGCAGGCAATTCCCCTGCTGGAACGGGTTGTCAGGGAATATGCCGACGTTCAGCACCCCTGGAGAGGTCGGCGACTTGGCGACTTGGCCGAAGCCTGGCTGTTCGACATACAGCAACTCCAGCGCGGAGCCACGATTCCCGAATTGGAATGGAAGGACATTAACGGCAAGTCGGTGCGGCTGAAAGACTACCACGGAAAGGTCGTGGTAATCGACTGCTGCAGCATTGGTTCAGGAGCGGCCATCGAAGAGACCGAGCACACGCAACGTCTGCTCAAACTGGCCGGGCCAGAGAAGACGGCGACAATTACGGTGCTCTACGATGACGTTGATGACGCCCGAAAACAACTGGAGAAGTTCTCGAAATCCACCGTGCTGATCGCGGGTGACGAGGCGGTGCGGTTCTTTCGCTTGTGGAATGTCCAGGGCTGGCCCACGGCATTCATTATCGACGCCGAGGGAAAGCTGAGCGCGAAACGCATACGGGGATCGGTCATTGCTGAAATCCTGACGGAATTACTGGATCAGGAACCGCAGTAAGCAGCAGCGCATCGGACCACCCGAGTCGGCAGAAACGGTACAGGTTTCTGTCTTCAGGGGTCGTGAAAGAACTCCCAAACAGAACCGTGCATCGGTCACAGATCAGGGTTGTGCGATCTGGCCGGGGGGCGGAAAGTTTCTGGCCGCGTCGTCGAGCACCAATACCCAGTCCAGATGTTCACCTGGATCGTTGGGAGCAAACTCTCGTTCTCCTGTGTTGACGAACTCGCCGATCGCCGCGGCATTGCCGGTTCGCGGATTGAACCACCACGCTTTCACTTTTTCGCCGTTGATCTTGTCCATGCGGACCTTGAACGCCCGGCCAATCGGCGCATACACCATGGCATAGCTCCCGGCCGAGTCCCGCGTCGCAACAAACCGACAGCGACCAGCGCCCGGTACCGAGGTTGCCACTCGGTCCGTGACAAGTACAGAGTCATCGGGAATCCGCGTCAGGAAAGGTCGCGATTCGATGAGTCTCCGCCCATGAATCATCTGGTTGGCGCCGGGCGCATTGAGGGCTTCGGTCCAGGGGATCAGCGGATCATTGATCGGATCTCGCCCTGGCTTCCACATTTGCCAGACCGAGTGGTGGCCGTACGTGTGCCCACAGGCACCGTTGAACAAGTCCCAGTAAAGTGCGCGGCGCACATCGGCTGCTATTGAATGGCCGAACTTTTTGGCGTTGAAAGAAATGGGGTGACCTTCGTAAAGCGGTTCTCCATCGAGGACTGGCTTCGACGGTTGGCGGTCGTAGTCGGCACGGGTTTGGTCGTAACGGCCAGTGTATTCCGCATCGTGGCCGTTTTGCCGCATATTGAAGGAGAGCCAGTTGTCGTCATGGAACCACTGCGCGGACCCGGCCCCTCCTGGCGGATGAAACGTCATCAAGTGTCGGCCTCCATCGCCTTTGTGAAGGCCCCGAGCCATGGCACGAACGATCTCTTTCTGCTCGGGGGTGTCCACGCCTCGATCCCCACCGAGAATCCAGATCAGTCCCTTATCTCGATATCGTTGCCCCAGCCACTCGCCGAATGTTTCTGCGTTCTGTTGGTTAAACAAGGGTTTTTTGCCCTGGATTTGATCGTGCCAATATCGACCCCACGTCGGCAGAAAACCGATGTACAGCCCGTTTGCATTTGCGGTATCGACGATGTCATCGACATGATCCCAATAATCGTTGCCGGGGCCGTCCTTGACGAGAGGTTTTGCCGGGTCGAGGTCGGTGAAGGGCAGATGATCGTACACGTTGGGAACCGTGTGCCCGTCGAATTCCGCGATCGCGACAGCCTGGATCACAGAGAAGCCTTGTTGATGCCGACGCTTCAGGTATGCTGCCGCATCATGTTTGTCCAATCGGTGAAACAGTTCCCATGCGGTGTCGCCTAAATAAAAGAACTGTTTTCCCGCGGTCGTGACCAGATAACGGTTGTTGTCACTCACGCGCAGGTGCGGAAGATCAGCGGCTTCAATTGACTTTACCGCAAATCCGAGAGCCAGCACGGACATCAGTATTCGCATGGTGTGTCTCCAGAATAAATCGTTCGTTGATCTCTTTTGTCCCCCTGCTCGGTCCAATCGTTCGTCATCAGCAAGACGCAAGCTCTGTACGGGGCTTTGGTTGGTGTGGCGCAGGCCTTGTGTGCGAATACAAGCATTCCCTCGGGAATTCCGGCATGACAAGTTGCCCGCTGGTCGTCGGGGCGTCGGGTCGTCCTCGACAGGTCACGAAGTTGACCACGCAGGTGGCGTTGAGTTGCCTTACCCGCGAACAGCGTCGGAATGCTATTCACCCCTGGATTTGATGTCTGCCCGCCCCGGTTGCCCGTAGACTTGCGGGTTCAGCAGAGTTTTCAGCGTGAATTCCTTGACCAGTCGTTCGTTCTCGGGCGTAAATTTCGTAACATGCAGAACTTCTGAGTCGCGGATTACTGTAATTGCGGCATCGGCAAAGATCCCTGGCAGCCAGGCGTGAAGTAAGGTTCCGTCCAGGTATCCATCGCCCTTTCGCTCGCCCTGGCAGTATTCGCCGCGTGTCTGGAACTGGTGCACCATGTGATCCAGCAGCGGCAGTCGTTTTTCAGTCAGGAGCCGCCATTCACCGCTATTGGAATCGTTGTCTTTCCCCTCACACTTCTCCGGCCTGGGCAGGACGCACCAGTCGCTCTGACAACGCTTGGTGATCCACCAGTGGTCGTCGCCCCAACTGATCACGCGGAAATGCCGAGCCACGAGTTTCGACGCCCATGCGTAATGCCCATTGTAAACACGCAGGTCGGTGTAATAGACGACACACTTCTCGGCGATGGACGGGTCGAGTTCATAGGCGGACGCCAGTGTGGCCGACTGGCCGCCCATGTTGACAAGCAGCGGATGCTGAGGGTCATTTCGAAAATGCTCGTTGATGAGGCGGACATACAGCCGTGCCCCCGCGGAGTCCTTGTGTTCGCCCGCTTTTTCATTGTCCGCCTCGGTTCCAATTGTGATCGAGGGGATGCGGTCCATCTGCAGTCCAGAAGCGCGAGCGCGGTCGCGTGCCTCGAGCGCCGTTTTGATCCAGTCCGGGTGGGAAAAACCCCAGCCATCAGTCAAGACCGGGGTCACGATCAGCCCCGCAAGTCGCATTTTGCCGAGGCTTGCCATGGCGAAGGCCCACTCGTCATCGAAGACATCGTCGTACACATCATTATCGTAGATGACCGGATTGGTGACCAGTTCGCCCTCCGGGACGGTAATGCCGTGGATGTAGAGTCCCGGTGGAAAGCCCGGCCGATCGAAGCCCCAGTCGCCGAGGACGGGATTCGCGTTGCGCTGCCAGTCACTCGTGCGGGGTCTCCAGCGTGCGGCCTGGCTCGCGGACGGTTCGACGAGAAACAAGGCACTGACGACGAGGATCGTCAAGGGATGAACAAATGGTCGATACTTGGTGTTTTCCATGATCGCGTGTCGGAATAAAGTTGGAGCCCAGGCTTCAGGCGGGCGACGGGTTTCAGTCTCCTGCATGTCGTCGATGCAGCCAAGGTGACATTCGTCATCCCGGATTGCCATCCTCAATTGCGGAAAACTGTTCCGAAATTGCGTCACGTGCTATTTTGGGGGCATGAGCCACGACCTCATTAAAATTGGCCTGGTCTTCAGTTACAGCCTGTCTTATTACCGAGACATCGTTCGCGGCATTCGTGTGTTCTCTGAATCGAATCCGCAGTGGGTGTTCACACCCATCGCTCCGGAACCGGGGGCTATCGAGTCGATCCGCCCTCTGGATCTCAATGGACTGATCGCGCACATTTTCACCGGCGAATTGGCTGACGCACTCCTGCGACTTCGTAAGCCGGTGGTCAATGTCTCTGGCGTACTGCCCGAATTGAAGATTCCCCGGGTGATCGCGGACCATGAACAGGTGGGTCGCCTGGCGGCCGAACATTTTTTTGACCGAGGACTTCGTCAGTTTGGTTTCGTTGGCTATACGAATCACGAATTCTCGACAGGACGGGAACTGGGCTTCCGCCGCGAGATTGAGCGGGCAGGGTTCACGACCTCGAGTTATTTATCGAATGATCGGTTGCACCCGGAGCCGACGGGGCTTTGGCGCTGGGACGACAAACTTGAACACTGGCTGATCGGCTTACCCAGGCCGGTGGGCGTGCTGTGCAGTCACGACATCCAGGGCGTTCAACTTTCAGAAGTGTGCCATCGGGTTGGCCTGCGCGTTCCGGATGACATCGCGCTGCTGGGTGTCGATGACGACGACTTGTTTTGCACGCTGGCTCGTCCCCCCCTGTCGAGCATCGCACTTCCAGGCGAGCGGATTGGTTTCGAGGCGGCCCGGATGCTGCATGGGTTGTTGTCCCGCAGCAAGAAACGGCTGCAGCCCTGGACAGTCAAGCTGCCATCGCCGGGGGTCATGACGAGGCGTTCTTCGGACATCCTGGCAATCGAGGATGGCGAGGTGGCAAAGGCCGTGCGGTACATTCGGGCGAACGCTCTGACACCCATGGGGGTCCCTGATATTCTCGAAACGGTCGCGGTCTCGCGGCGGTCGCTTGAACGGCGTTTTCGGGCGATTTTGGGACGAGGTCTCGCTGAGGAAATTTGCCGTGTCCGGATCGCGAAGGCCAAAGAGCTGCTCTCGGAGACCGAAATCCCGATCGCTCAAGTGGCCACAAATTCCGGATTCTCAGAAGCGAAGCACCTCTCGACAGCGTTTCGGAGAAAGACCGGCCTGACCCCTACCGAATTTCGTTTCTCGAATCGAACCCGTTGATCGTTCCCATGGTATGGTCAGCAGGTCATTGATTCAGGCCGTCGAGCACCTGAAATTGCGGCTGAACGCATGGCGTCCGGGAGCCTTGTGATAACTGACCGTGCGTCCTGGACTGACCGCAGTCCGACCGCATACGGACAGTGTCGCGGTTGACCGGACGGCAATGCCTCGACCTGCCGGCGGTCCCTCGCCGACCGTTGCGGTATGGCCGCGGGACTGATCGATCGCGATCAGTCGTTCTGTTTGTCTGGTGGTGGCATGGCGATGACGGCGGCGCAGGCTTCCCGCAGAAATTCGTCGTAATCCCAACCGCCACTGCTGCCGGTCTGGCGCGCGATGACCAGTTGCAAGCTGGGAACAAACGCCAGCAGTTGACCACCCGAGCCGGGTTTGGATCGGGCATCGGCCGGGATCCCTTTGCCGTGCCGATGTTCGGTGTTTTCCCCGGTGAATCGGGCCGGAAGTTCCCATCCGTGTGAGA